>JAHILS010000038.1 GCA_018896835.1 Patescibacteria group bacterium
TATTTGGTAATCGACAATCACTTGTGGATTGTTTTAATCTTGGCACTTGCTGGAATATATTTTGCAAAAAAAGAAAAACTACCATCTGGAATTTATGCCTTTATATATGCCAGCATTGCTTCCTTCTTAAGCTACCTTATCTTAACGCTGACTCTGCAATTTGAATTTTTGATTGAGTACGAGCGTTCCAATTATTCTGATCGTCTACTAACACTTACTATTATTTTTCTTATTCCATTTGTTGGCATCACTCTTTCCAGCATTTGGGTACGCATTGAAAAAAAATCTATATCTCTCAAACTAGCATTTGTGCTAATCATCACACTAATTGGTACTGCCATGATTTATGGTGCATATCCAAGACATGATAATTATGCCCGTTCGGCTGGTTTTAATGTCAGTCAAGCTGATGTTGACTGTGTTTACGCGATTGATAAATACGCGCAGGGTAAAGACTATATAGTCCTTGCCAATCAGGCAGTTTCGTCATCCGCTATTGAGGCTTTCGGATTCTCTCACTATTACAATAACGATATTTTTTATTATCCGATACCAACAGGTGGAGAATTGTATAATTATTATCTGAAAATGACAGACAATGAGCCAAGCTCTCAAACAATGCATGAAGCGATGGACTTCACTGGCGCAGAAATAGGATTCTTAGTTGTAAATGATTACTGGTGGGACTCACAACGGATCATTGAACACGCAAAAAACCAGGCTGATGACTGGTTTGCGCTAGGAGATGGAGAAGTAACAATATTTATTTTTGAACGTTAATTTTCAATCGTCTCTTTAATTAGCGCCATTAATTTATCAACGTAATTTGACAGGCAATGTTCTTGCACTGTGGCTTTAAACTGCGCACCACGCTTGCCAAAATCTTCTTTTTTCTCATTGATTAAATCCATCTTAGCAATCAAATCGTCAACACTACCTGGTACAAATAAATATCCATTAACACCATTCTGCACCAACTCCCCCACCCCGCCGATGTCCGAGGCAATAACCGGAACGCCAGCGCTTAGCGCTTCATAAATAACAGTTGGCGAATTTTCATAACACAGTGACGGAACTATCAATGCATCGGTCGAATGCAAACAGTCAATTAGTTGTTCTAAAGAAACAAACCCTAAATCAGTAATATTCTTGTTTGTTTTTGCTTCGTGCTCAACGTATTTGCGCTCAGTTCCGTCTCCAGCAATATTTAAGTGAGCTTTAAACTGCAATTTTTTAAAAGCTTTAATAAGCAACTTTATACCCTTATGCTTTTCAAGCTGGCCAACAAACAACAACCGCAACGGCCCATCTATCCTCTTTTCTCTTATTTCTATATGAAAGTTTGGCGCCGGGTTTGGCATTACAACAGACTTTACGCCTTTTAAAAAACCAAACTCTCTGTATTTGTCCATTAAAAACTTAGACGGAAATATAATAACATCTGGTCTTCCAAGCGCAATTCGTGTAAAAAAACGAAAGACTGCGTAGGCTGGTTTAAAAATTACTGACTCGTGCTCACGGCCATGAATTAATAAGCCTGAAGGATATATCCACTGCAAATCATGCATCACGTGAATATGAGGAATTCCCATATTCTCAACCAAACGTGAAGCTCGCATGCCAATGCCTTTGAGATTATGCGTTATAACAACGTCTGGCTTTTCTCTGTACAAAACCTTTTCGATTTCTATCCTCTCGTAGGAGACCATCACGTCGACTATGTGCCAAACCAAACGCACAATCCAAGGATAATTATGATCATTTAGCGTAAAATAAATATTGCGAGGTGAAAATCGATAAACACGTTCGGTTGCATCTGTATCCCGATTAAGTGGTTTGCGTTGACCAAATGGTTTTCCGGTTATGACAAACACATCTTCTTTTTTATCCATCAGCGCCTCAACCGTACGAACAACAACATGTTCAGCGCCACCGCGTTGATATGGAGGATATAAATTAGATATGATGCCGATCTTCATAATTATTTAATAGTTTCTACGTAGAGTTCTTTTAGTTTATCAAGAACTTTACTTCTCGAAAACCTGGCTTCAATTCTTGCGCGTGCAGATTTGCCAAATCTTTTTCTTAGCTCATTATTTTGCAATAAAAATGTCAAAGTCGCCGCCAAGTCCTTGGCATCATTTGGCTGAGCAATAAGCCCTGTTTCACGGTTTTTCACCAAGATTCTTACACCAGGCAAATTAGAAACAATCGAAGGCAAGCCAGATGAGCCAGCCTCAAGCGTTACTAGCCCATATGCCTCACAGCGATTAATAGCAGGCAAAACGTGAATGTCTGAGGCTTGATAATATTTTGGTAAATCGTCATTATCAACCCGGCCGGCAAAATAAACTCGACTGCTTATATTTTTATTTAGTGCTTTATCCTGATATTTTTGACGCAAATTTCCATCTCCCACAATAATTAAATGCCAGTTAACATCGTCCCTAATCAATGAACAAGCTTCCAACAAAACATCTACTCCTTTAAAATAGTGCGCGTCGTCAAGTCCGCCAACAAAAATAATAACCTTAGCGTTGTCATCAATTCCCAAGCTGGCCCTAATCTCTGGCGCGTCGCCCGGAGCAAATCGATCTGTGTCAACCGAAAACGGAAGCTCGATTAATTTTTTTGATTTAAGCCCGACTGACTTAGCATAATCAAAAGAACTAACTAAAATCTTTTTTGATATTAAAAATATTATTGGCTCGATTAATAATCTATACAGTCTAAAAATTCCTTCTTGCCAACCGCTGGCAACCGGTCGCATGTGATAAGTAATAACAAGTGGCTTGCGCCAAATAAGTGATGCCAGAGCTGTGCTTTCAGCTCCGCCGTAAAATGGATAATGCAAATGTAAAATATCAAAATTTCTCAATTTCCAAATTAATTGTGGCACAAGAGCAGCATTTCCCCACTTATACCAAGGTTTTATTCGTGAAATGTTTGCGTCCAACCCAACATTAGGGTCATACATGGGCGTAAACACTTTAACGTCATTCCCGTCTTTACTCAAAGCCAGCGCATATTCTTGCGCTACTGACCCTATTCCTCCAGCGTATGGAGAGTAAACCGGTGTTATTTGAACAATTTTCATATTACCAGCGAATAATTGGAAGTATTATTTTCCACATCAAAGTAATGACACTATTCCCAATACGCGTTGCCAAGGACTCTACTTCCTGATCTTCTATCCTGGACGATAAAATCCGCATCCAATCTTGATCTTTGATAACTCGCAATTTTTGCGCACGCGAACGCATATTTGCAATCAACTTCCAAATTTTTGGTTTACAAAGTTCAATATCAGCCAAAAATTTGCTACCAAACCATTTACCTTTGATTGACAGCAACCAGATTCCGCACTCAACAATTACTAAAATTGGCGTCAAGACTAAGAAACTTCGAAATTTTAAATATGAGAGTAAAACGACTATACGATAAGTTTCCATCCACTGAAACTTTTTTGGATTTCGGGAAAAACTATAATTATGAAATACTTGCGACTTGGTTGATAAAACATTTTTATATCCAGCAAACCTTAAACGCAGGCCAAGCTCTAAGTCTTCGTGATACATGAAAAATCCTTCTTCTAACAATCCAACTTTTTTTAAAGCACTAACTCGATAAATAGCAGAAGCGCCGGACGCGTAGATTATCTCTTCTCCATCTTGCACTTTGACATCATCTACTGATTTGCCATTGTCGCGAGCATACCCGAAACCTGCCACGTGAATCACGCCTCCGGTTGTGTTTACTTTATTTTTATCTTGCCATAGTTTGACAAATGATTGCGCAGACCCGATTGTCAAATCTAATTCCATTAGATCAACCAACTCTTCTACTGCACGCTCCCCCAATTTCAAATCACCATTATTTAAAAAAACATAATCAAATCCACGGGCCATGGCCCACTTAATTCCAATGTTATTTCCGCCAGCAAATCCTCTATTTACACCGTCGTCAATCATGATAATTTCTGGCAAATCTTTCTTACTCCTCGGTAAAATCTTATTTTTTATCAAATCCTGCGCTCCGTCTTTTGCACCGTTTGGGATCATGACAATGCTGATGAGCTCCTGTGGATAACTTTGAGCGCCCCAAGAATCAACAACATCAGGCACATACTTGATGTCATTGTGGCAAAGATAAATAATGGCAATCCGTGGCTTATTCATGGCCTTTTGACTTCTCTGCTTTGTTTATTGCTACCTGACGAACAACCTGGGTAATTTCTTTTTGGACTTTTTCCAACCTTACTAAAACTCGGTACAGGCCATATGACAAAACAACAATCGCCACGTAAACAAGCAAATCAGCTCCACGCTCTATACCTACAAGTTGCGCAATCGGATCGGTTGCCTGAGGAATAAGCGCTACCACAATTACAATCGTCCACAACAAAGTCCAACTAATAAACCAGTACAAACTTACTTTGCGCAAACGATATTGCTTGGTGGTGATAGTGATAGCAAACAAGGCAAAGGCAATAAGCAGAATTTGAAAAATCATACATCTAAAAATTTACTCTTTAACATATCTTTAACAATCACCAGCGCGCCCCATGACGACTGGCCCTTGGCTAGAACTTCTGGTGAATATTTAATTGTTACTGGACACTCCACAAATCGCAACCCGTAAACTTTTATCAGATCAAGAATCTCAGAGGCGTGAGCCATGCGGTCGCGAGTAATAACAATATCTTTAGCAGACTTTTTGCTAAGCGCACGAAATCCACAATGTGTGTCTGTTAATTTGATTCCAGAAATGCAAAGCGTAAATAACATACCGAGCTTCAAAACCAATTTCCGTGACAAGGGCATTTTAATACTGTCGCCTAAAAATCTTGATCCAAGCACAATGTCAGCCCGGTTATCAAGAATGGGTTTAATCAATTCTTGAATATCAGACCCTTGCATCTGACCATCAGCATCAAAATGAACAATTATGTCTGCCTTAAGATTTTCTAGCGCATAGTCTGTTCCAGTCTGCAGTGACGCTCCTTGCCCACGATTTAACATATGCCTTAGCACAATCGCGCCAGCGTCAAGTGCGTTTTTTGAAGTTTGATCTGACGAACAATCATCAACAACGACAGCATAATTAACATATAACAAAGCATCGCGCACAGCTTCTGCTACGCGCGACTGCTCATTATATGCAGGTATTACAGCCACGATCGTCATACCCAAACACTACATTGTTTCACCTTCTCCAGTCAACAATATTTTATTAGCTCTAATATATTCCACGGTTTTTTGCAATCCATCTTCGAGCAACACAACCGGTAACCAACCAAGCTTTTCCTTGGCCAAACTAACGTCAGGGAGACCTAATTCTGACAAAAATGGCAATTGCTCGGCAAACTTAATTTTTGATGATGACTCGGTTATCTCAATTATACGCTGGGCAACATTGATGAGTTTTAAGTCAACATTACTGCCAAAGTTCATTACCCGCTCTGGTCCGGCATATTTCATTAAACGCATAAGTCCATCAACAACGTCAGTAACATACACAAGCGATGTTTTAAAATCCTCTGTGCCGTTGACGATTACGTCTTCGTTGTTTAATGCGTGCAAAACAAAATCTGGAATTTGCTGGCCATCAAAAAGTGGCATGCGCGGACCATAAGTGCGAAAAATACGCGCAACTTTATAATCTATTCCGTAAACTTCGCCATAGGTGTAAAACATTGTTTCTGTAAACCTGCGTCCTTCGTCATAGCAAGCACGAGGTGTCATGTGATCAACGCATCCAATATCGGTTTCCTTAAACAACTTTGTATCATCTGTTCGTGGCCCGTACACAACACAACTGGAGGTAAGTAATATCTTAGCTTTATATTTAACAGCCACATCTAACACATTTCGAGTGCCAATCGAGCTTGATAATAAAGTCTTTTCTTTGAGCGTGTTGAAATTCTTAATCGAGGTTGGCACTGCCAAATGATAAATCTCGTTTATGCCTTTGTACTTTAACTGGAAAGGCTCAAGCTCTGCGAATCTTTCTAGGTCAAAAGGTTCGTTCATGTCCACGCGCAAAAATTGAAAATCAACATTGCGTAAAAATGGATCAATATTCCGCACATTCCCAGTGGAAAAATCGTCAATACAAATTACGCGGTAATTTGACTTAAGAAGTTCGGCGCATAAGAATGATCCAATAAATCCCGCGCCACCTGTCACAAGTGCTATTTTCTTGTCTTGGTTTGTCATAAAATTATTTTGCTAAATTTGATAATTGTTCACGTGTTTTCATTATACTCGTATCTACTGCAAACGCCTCATCAATCGATTGCCCGAGTTCAAACTTTGTAAAAAATGTTGGTTCAATGTCAATCACATAATCTGACCAATTCTCACCAAACATTTCCACGGCGACATCTTCTGAGCCAATCCTTCTTAATACTGGCACCAAAGAATCATTACCGCGTTCTAAATAATATACGCTTGAATCTGATTGTATCTTAACAAGCACAACCCCATACTTTGGCAACATTAACCCGGAAAAATCAAACAAAGCCAGTTCGTCGTCTGTGACTGTTTTTATGTCAGCAAAAGTCGTTGACCAGGTAAAATACGAATTTACGTCCAAAAATACTCTTCGTCCACCACTTTCATCAATGTAATAAACCGAAGGAAAAGAAGGACTTTTAATATAATCACCAGTCATTATGCCAGCAATTTGTGTTTGCACTGGCACGATCTCATCTTCTTGATGTGGAAATTGTCCAGCCATAACTAATGCCTTTTTGATATTCAATCTGCCAGCTCCAAATTGGCCACGATAAACTCCGCTTAAACTCATTGGGTCAACCGAGAGCTTTAAAATATTGCGCACGTCAGCTGGACTCAAATACGGATACTTTGACAGCAAAAGCCCAGCCGCTCCAGCTACAATCGGCGAGGCGACCGAGGTTCCTGACCAGCCGTCCATATACATTTGGGTAAAACCGCCAGACGGGTCATAGTAATGCAAACCATACATATATTCGCCCGGCGCTGATAAATCAACGCAATTACTGCCGTAATTTGAAAATAAAGAATGTTGATCAGACGAATCAGAAGCTGCCACGCCAATTACCCAATCATCGTCACCATCTTTGTAACAGGCTGGATAAACAGGATTGGAGTTAACACTCACGCCATCGTTTCCTAGCGCCGAAACAACAACAACGCCGTTGTTATAAGCATTCATAACAGCCTTGCGCAGTGCTGGGTCGTTGGTTGTTCCAGAAAAACTAAGGTTAATCACGTCAGCTCCACTGGCAACAGCATAATCAATGGCATTTCGAGCATCAACTGAATTTCCTGATCCAGTCTTATCAAGCATGCGCACAGACATAATGCTCGCGTTCCACATCACTCCAGCCACGCCCTCCTGGTTGTTCCCCACCGCAGCAATCAAGCCAGAGATAACCGTGCCGTGCGATATAGCATCCTCGTTTGCGCCCGAACTAACGTCAGGCACTGGTGTGTTATCACTATCTATAAAATCCCAACCGTTCACGTCATCAATAAATCCATTATGATCATCATCAATGCCATTGCCAGCCACCTCGCCCGTATTTACCCAAATATTGCCAACAAGGTCTGGGTGATTAAGGTCAACTCCTGTATCAAGCACAGCGATGACTACACTACTATCACCAGTTTCAATGTCCCACGCCTCGGGAGCACTAATCATATCCAAATACCACTGCTCATCGTATTCCACGTCGTTTGGGGATTTTGCAAAAACAAAAGCAGGAAACATGCAAAGCAAAATTCCTGCCGTAATTATTCTCTTAATTGTTTGTTTCCTCCTGCTCACACTACTTTTCCACGCAAGTTTGTTCGATGGCGTCCATGTCTTGTTCAATAGCCTCAACCGATCCACCTTCGTTTTTGGCAATCGTTAGGGCCACATTGTAATGATCAAGTGCTTTTTGACACTGGCCGTCTTGTGCGTACCAAGTTCCAAGTTGCACCATTGCCCACTGCGTTTGACCAATCGTGTCTATGTATTCAAACAGTATTGCTTCGACTTCTGAAGTCCTACTCTCATCACGTGAGACGACCTGGATTAAATCACGATAAAACTCTTCCATTGGTGCAAGTTGCAAGGCTGTGCGATAAGCTGATTCCGCATTTACCCAATCCTCCATGTGATACAAAATATTTCCATAAGTACTCCAAGCAGCCGGGTTAATTGAGTTGTAAGTAAAGTACTCTTCGTAAATTTCCCGAGCCTGCGCTAAGTCGCCTAAGTAATAGGCATTTAGGCCAGCGATTTCATAAAGATTCAAGTCTGGGCGTTGGTCTGCTTGTTTGGAAGCAGAGATTGAAGAGAGTGCTTGGGACAACTGCTGTTGCAAAGTAACAACAGTTTCCGGGTCTGATTGCACATCCATATGAGTAACAAGTCCGCGGTAAGGGTTCGTGGTGTTATAAATCCAGTAACCGCCAGCCACAACTATCACAATCGTTGCTAAAATAAATGGTAATTTTTTCATAGTTTTTTCTAAAGATTATGTGGATATTTTATCCAATTGTGAGCTTTTGAGCAAATGATACTTGACCCCAGTGGCGGGTGGGGCCTGACCCCAAGGGTAAAATTCAAGATTAAAGACTTGACCCTAAGGGTAGGAGGGTCAAGCCAGAGGATGACAAAGAACGCTAAATTATTAATACTTCAAATAATTTGGTGCCTGACCCCATAGGCAAAATTCAAAGTTAGAGCCCTGACCCCAAGAGTATAGTGCCTGACCCCGTGGTAAAAATTCACAGTTAGAGCCCTGACCCTAAAAGGCGCGAAAACCGAACACCCCGCCGAAGGCGGGGTGTTTTGGTACTTGATTGCTCAAGATTTGAGGATTTCTAATCGAGATTAGAATTGGATTGCACCACCAGTGATAGGCAAGCTATCCACTAGGTATGAACCCCATCCTTGTTGAGCAGCTGTAAGTCCAGCTGTTCCATCGTCTTCCCAATAGAATGAATCAGGTCGGCGAAGAATGTTCTGTGCAGTTACAGGCAATGTCATGTCTCGTCCAAGGTAGCCACGAACCAAGGTAACGGTTAGCGTGTCTACGCTTGTAACAAGCACGATTTCCTCAGTTGCGTCACATGTTGTGTCAGCGCCTGATAGACATAGCTGATCACCTTCTGTGATTCCAGTTACAGCACTTAAGATAAGCGCGGTATCTGCAATTGTTATAGCCGGATCATTGATTGTAACTGTTGGGTTTACCCATGTTGAGAACTCAGTTGATCCAACGAGTGTGAACTGAATAGTGTCATGGTTTGTTGAAGAAGCTCCCATTGAGTCAAAGTACAAGGCAAATGTGTATGTGGTTCCTGCTGGAACTACAAGTGCTTCTGCGTCTGTGCTGAACTCTAATTGAACATAGTCAACTTGTGCGTCTTGGGCAAGGTCTGCTGTTGTCGCGCCTTCCAAGAATGTCCACTCTGCATCGTCATCAAGAGCGGTACCAATTCCAGTTGTAGTCAAGTTGTACAAGTCAAAGTCAGATGTTTGGATATCATCTCCAGCCAATCCTGCATCTGGATCCCAACAATTCCATGGTGTTGCTGATGATTCATTGTCTGTTGAAGAAAGCTTCCATGCAAAGTCATGGATAATCACATCTTCATTTGCAGATGCGGAAACATTGAAGCGGTAAACTTCTTGATCGCCAGGAACCTTTGTGCCAGATGGGCTTAATGAACTCAAGCTTACAGTTGGCATAGTTTCCTTAACAACGAATGTTGCGATTCCGTCTGTTGAGTACAATTCATCTCCAACAGCGCTTACATCGTCGTCATCCAATGTTGATCCTGATCCAACTCCAACAGCGCTGTAGTTGTCATCATTTGTTGCGTCAACAAAGAATCCCATACGAACCTTTTCTCCGGAAGTTGCTGATCCGCCTGCGTTTCTGTCAATAACAGGAACGTTTACATAAACATCAACCGTAGCTGGATCGTCAGTAGTTACATAGATTGGAGCTGTTGCCAAGCTAAACTTAGCTTCGTTTCCGTTCATTGTAGCTGTAGCGCTTCCAGTAGTTCCATCCTCAAGTGGGTACTCAATTGTAACCAATGAGATGTTATTTGCGTATCCGCTATCGTTACATGTTGTTGTTAAACATGAACCTGGGGTTACATCATCTACATCTACATCGTTATCTTCACCCTGCTCTTCTGAAACTGTAAATGTCTTAACTCGGAATGCTTCGTTTGTTGCTGTAATTCTGTATGAAGCTACATGATTATCTGTTGTATTTGTCAACACAAAATCTGCGCTTGGTGTTCCAGAATCGGCAGTAACCGCGATTGTTCCAGCTGCATTAACAGTTACGATAACTGCGCTTGCAAGAGTTGTTCCACCGTTTAGAGCGTCAGCAGCTGCGCCAGCGCTTGTAAGTGGATCAACATCTGTTCCTTCATCATCCTGTGTATCGATGTCCTCTGAGGCATCAGCAATATCGAATGTGAAGTAGTCAGGACCTGCATCAGATGGATTTGCAAAGTTACATACAAGTTGAATCTTTTGTGTTTCACCTGCTCCCAATGTCCAGTTTACATTACTAAATGTAAGTGTCTGTCCATTGCTTGCTGGTGACTCTGGTCCGTCAAGAAGAACATCATTGATGTCATAGATAGAACATGAGCTAACGAAATCGTTAACATCAGTTCCTGTTACTCCACCTATAGTTGAAGTTCCCGAACCGTCAGCGTCCCCATAAATAGAGAACATAACGTCAGTAACTTCTACATCTCCTGAATCTCCAGCAACAAGGTTGAAATCAACAACATTTACGTCGCTCATTCCTTGAATTGTTGTGAAGTCTGTTGGAGTTGAAGCCAAAGACATTGTTAATGAAGCACTTCTAGCTGTTTGTGCATAACCTGTGATGTCTGCCGAAGGCACAACATCAGTTGCGTTTGTAAGAGTGTCACCATTAGTGTCCTCTGCTACAAATCCTGAGATATCTACAGTTGCTCCAAGCGCTGTTCCTGTTGTGACCGTGTCATCAACATCTACAACAACTTGAAGCGTGAGAGTTTCACCAGCTTCCATTTCGAAGTCGTCGGTGAAATCAATTGTTTGTGCACCGTCTTGTGTTCCAGCAGCTCCACAAACTACAGTAATACAGTCAAGTTCAAGTGGTCCCATGACTGTCTCCCCAGTCTCAGCGTTTACAAGTTTGATGTCGGAAACGTTTCCTTCTGCACCAGTGTTGATAAGACCATCGTTATCGTCTCCTGAGTCATCACCTGGTGTAAATGGATTATTATTTCCGTCATCTTCAGCACCTACGATAATATCAAGATCTTTAATAGTAATATCTTGTACTGTTGTAAGTGTGAATTCAAGAAGAACTTGGTCGTTGCTGTTTGTGCGAATATCACCAGCAGTTGGTCCGGATAGAGCGAATGTTACATCGCCTCCCAAGATTGTTGAACTGCTTCGTTCATCTGTTGAAGTTGAGTTATTATATTGATCAATACCCAAACTATCTCCTTCAGTTACAGTTGCTGCGTTCATTGGGAATCCATAGTCTGTCCCAATAGCTGTAACATCAATGGCTTTGTCAATATAAACATAGATTGTATCTGCCGCTTCTCCACCAATATCAGCGGTAAGGGTGAATACTTCATTCTTACCTTTCGCGATATTAATTTCTTCATCAAAATCAAATGCAACTAACTTGTCTCCGATGTACTCACCTGTGGAGATAACTACGTCATCAACCCACAACTTATAGTCGGAGTGATCAGCGCCGTTATCAACCTTCAATGTCAAAGCTTGAACATCTCCACCTTCGGTTGCTGTTGTAATCTTGAATTTACCAATGATTGCATCGTTTTGACCTAGTGATGGGTTATCTATTGTGCCATATGCATCAAATACCAAAGTACCTGCAACTTGTGTTGAAGCTTCAAAAACGTTTCCATTAATTGGGAAACTTCCTGAAACGTCTCCGTCTGCATCTATATCACTAGCAGCTACAAGACCAAATTGGATCTCCTCACCACCTGAAGCGTTCAATGTAACATGAACAGTAATTGTTCGTGTTTCGTGAGCACTAAGGTCTATGTTTAGACTTCCAAATGTAGCCTTTCGAGTTGATGAATTGACTGATCGAGCTTCTGTCAATCGAGTGTTACCTTCAAAAAGGTAAACATCTGAAACATCAGTAGAAGCTGAAAGACCAACCATTGAAATAGCGATTTGATCTACCTCAGCCGCCTGTGATCCAGCTGTAAGATCAAAACTTAATACTTCAACCATGTTGGTGTTGTAAGGAACAGTTGTTCCTGCTGGGTTTGAAGATGATAGTTTTACTGTAACATCACCTGTTGCAACAACTTCTTCTACTCCACCTTGTTGTGAAGCGTCAGTCAGAGCGCTAACTTCTGATGAAATACTTGCACCAGATGTTAAAGCGCTGTCATCAATGCTTGCTCCGTCTAGGAAGAAAGCTGATTTCATGTTGTTTGCTGTGCGTCCAGCTGAAGTTACTACCTGCTTTTCTCCGCCCCATGATAGAACGTAGTCAGAACCATCCATGTACATCATTCCGTCATATGCGACAGCTGATTCCAATGGAAGTCCTTCTGTGTAGTCTGAGAAGAAAACGTCTGGTACGTCATGAATATTTGAAGCCCAGTCGCTTCCTGCGTAGTCTTCTGCAACTTCAGCGGATCCAATATGTAATATTGTTCCGTCGGTTGAAACTGCATAAACATTTGGGTTTGATGTGATCTTTACCCAGTATGAACCTGGTCGGTAAACAACGTTTCCGCCAAGGGCGATATCAGCCAAAGCGCTGTCTGAGATTGTCTCAACACCGCTAAAGTCTGTATACCATGTGAAATATGTCTTCTCGTTAGGGAATATATATCGTGTTCCGTCTGGAGCGTAATAATATACCGTAGAGAGAGATTCGCTCTTGATAAGGCCACCTACTTCCGCTGCACTAGCTGTGCTTGGAGTAAGAACGGCGCTCAATGAGCCAAGAACCATAGCAGCGATTGTTACCACTGCGAAGATTCTCTTTAGTTGAAATGCATCTTGCATAATCAATTCTATCCTTTCTATTATTATGAGTAGTGGCGTACTTTTGGCCATGCGGCCTCGACTTTTCTAAAAATACACCGGTTCGAACATTAGTTTAAGGAAACGCTTACGCGTTCCTATCAAGAGTCACCATTTACATGACGACCCCTAGATAGAAACAGGTTATTGAGTGATTTGTTGGTCTGGCAAGTTAATAATCTGATTAACTTCAATGTTTTGATCATCGACGACTTCTTCAACTTCTACTACTTCGTCGGCTATTTGATCTTGTTGAATAGCATCCATGGCTGTCATGATGTTGTTCTCTATTACAACCAGTTGAGCTTCTATGTCTAAAAGTGTTGTGTCAGACGATCGCAAGATATCAAATGCGTTTCTGTACCCACCAGCCACAAACAAGTTCATAGCACCAGCAACGTCGTCGGTTGCTTGATTAACTGCAAACTCTAAGCGCTTAAGATCGTCGGTGGTGACAATTCCCAGTAATTCATTTTCTGCAATTACCTGACCGATTGTTTGTACGCGCCCAAGGTCAAAGGTCTGTCGTTCACGCAAGTCTGTATATTCGTTCTTAAACGATCGGCTAAGAGCTGCTTCTGATTGATCTGATACTTGCACCTCGTGCACGTCCATTAAGGCGTCAACTGCCGAATTTGAAACTTTGTTTGTGGTGAGTTGAGCTTCTGATACTGCAACGTCTTGACCGTTGACAACACCAAGCTCTGCTTGAATAGTACTTATTTTTTCATCAAGAACGCTGGCCACTGTTAGAACGTCACCCTGACCGTCTAACTTCATCTGGGAAAGAGCGTCACCTGCTTTGATAACCTCAGCTTCTAATGCGTGCATTGTTTCTTGCATGTATTTTTCAGTTCGACCGTCATCCATTGTTTGCAATGTCTGGATCTCGACCATGCGACGTTGGGCAAACTGGGTGTGCAAAACTGCTCGATTGTCAGAAGACGCAATCATTAACTGTGCTTGTTCTGTCATTAGCTTTACTCCATAAAGTGTGTCGCCGGGGATACTACCAACAGCAGCTTTTACAGTTGTGAACCATCCGCCAAACAAAAGCGCAAAAATAACAAGACTCACACCAACTGGGCGAGTCACAAAACTAAAGCTATTCCATTTCATGTAGGCAATGCCGGCGCCTTCAATAACTCGGCCGTCGTGATGACCGATGGCTGTTAAAAGTCGTGTACTTGCCAATTCTTGCTCAACATCATTGACCCACCCAGCTGATGGGTGATTTTTGAGGTCTTTGAGTTGTGCAATTATGTCGCGACTCATATTATTTTTCAGTTTTTAGCCTTAAGGCCTTTTTTGCGCGGTGCAAGAGCACCCGCACGCTTCCAGTAGTTTTTTCTAAAGATTCGGCAATCTCTCCTATGCTTAGCTCGTCCAAGTACCTCATTATCAGCACATCTTTATATTCCTCTTTCATGGTGCGGATAATGGCAATGAGCTTTTGCTGATCTTGCCTGTCTGAGAGATCTTCCGCTATATCATGGTCATCAGTTACATCTTCCGCGTCTTCCACTCCAACCTCCAAACGGCGCTTTCGATAATGATCAGCAATCACGTTTCTGGCTATTCGGTAGAATAAGGCTGCGGGATTGTTAACAAGCGAGGAAGTCGCATATTCCCAACCGCGCAGGAAAACTTCGGCCGTGAGCTCTTCTGCATCTTCCTTTTGAGCAACACGGAAAGCGATGAAGCGACGGATGCGGGAAACGTAAAAATTATACAGTTCTCCGTACGCGGCTGTATCTCGAAACCTAAAAACTCGAAATAGAAGGAATTTGTTTCGATGTCGCATTTCACTTAATAAGTCGTTTAAAATCCTTTTATGTTACACATCGCTAAAAGGCCAGTAAATATAGCATAAAACCGGGTTTTTATCAATGCTCGCTTGACTTTTTCCCTGTTTTTGGCTACACTAGCGTAGACAAACACAGACAAAAACATAAATTATGCAAACAAGTACACCTGTTCGCTTATCTGTTTCTGAAGCTGGTAAAATTTTTGGAATAAGTGCCAGAACAATTAGGCGGGCAATAGCTAATAATGAAATAACCTACATCGTTGTCCATGGACGATATAAGTTAAATTTTGAATCTTTGCTAAAATGGTCGCAATCAAGCACCACTGTTCGCAATAAACGCGACAAAGCCGGCATTGGCCAGTTTGTAGAAAAATGGCGAATCAAGAACACACTATATTCTCCAAATCCTGATATAATCGAAAAGAAACCTGATAAGAAAGAATAATTGAATTTGTGAGGAAATCACTGCTAACAATCTTTGTTCTAGTACTAGTGCTCTTGCCTTTGTTTTCAATATTGTCACAGGAAAAAAATGCCATAAAAACTGCTAATTACTTTTTGCTCTCTGGCTCAACCCTGAGCAACCAGGCAACCATGGAAAAATTAGCAGAGTACGATCTTCTTGTTTTACCGGCCGAAGCCCAAGTTTACAATCCAACATTTTCACAAGATATCCGAGAAATTAATCCGGATATTTTGCTTTTAGCTTATGTGCCCACTGTTAGCTGGAACAACATCTGGCAAGATAGATTGCACAAAGAACTTTACAATGGAATCGAGAGCTCGTTCTGGCTCAAAACCACCAGCTCAAACAATGTATCAATCTGGACAGGAACACAGGCTTTGGACCTAACCTCGGGCTGGAACAATTACCTATCAGAATTTGTGGCTTATGAAATTTTATACAACGACTATTGGGATGGTGTTTTTTATGACGAAGTTAGTGACAGCATTAGCTGGGTAGGAAATATCAAACTCTCAAACAACGCTTCAAATGTTGATAGTGGCTGGCAAGACGCTTATGTTTCTCTATTTGCTAAAACGCGCGCTTTGGTTGGAAGTAACAAAATCATTATCACCAACGGTAGTTCAAACTTGGACTACACGCCATACGTCAACGGACGAATGTTTGAGTCCTTCCCTACTCCTTGGGAAGGAAACGGGAGCTGGGGCACGAACATGGCAAATTACTTAACCTTAGAAGACGCTGTTTCCTACGACCCTGTGATTTTGTTAAACAGCGACACTAGCAATACTGGCAACTCAGCTGATTATCAAAAAGTTCGCTTTGGACTTTCCAGCGCCCTGCTTGGCGACGGATTCTTTGGATTTGATTATGGAACGCAGTCACACTCCCAGCTTTGGCACTATGACGAATATGACGCCTACATTGGATCAAGCAAGAGTGATGCACAGCAAGCAACAAACGGGGTTTGGACTCGTGAATTTACCAACGGAAAAGTAGTTGTTAACCCGACCTCGTCCAATCAGACAGTCAAACTTAACGGAGAGTTTGAAAAACTTCACGGGGAACAGGACCCAAACTTTAACGACGGATCGATCATTTCTAGCCTCACGCTAAATTCACAGGACGGGGCAGTCTTAGTGCGACCACTAGCAGAAATCTTAGGTGGCGTCTTTTTAAACGGCGCATTTGCTCGCATCTTTGACGGAAACGGACAAACATATCGAACTGGATTTTTCTCATACAACGAAAATTACATTGGTGGCACTCAAATAATGACCGAGGATATTAACTTCGATGGTAATAATGAAACAGTGGTAGCGGACGCTAATCAGGTTTTTATTTATAACTCCAACGGAACACTGCACGCCAGTTTTTATCCTTACACGGAAAATTATCGAGGCGGAGTCAATATTGCCATTGGTGACTTAGAAAATGATGGATCGATCGAGATTGTTACCGGAACAGAAGCTGGCGGTGGCGCACATGTGCGTGTGTTTAACGCAGACGGAGTTCTCATAAACCCAGGGTTCTTTGCTTATGATGAAGTTTACCGAGGTGGCGTGAATGTGGCTGTTGGTGACTTAAATGGTGACGGCACTCGTGAGATTATTTGTGGCGCTGGTTTGCAAGGCGGACCACATGTACGAATATTTAATAAAGACGGAAAATTAATCAATCCTGGATTTTTTGCCTATGACATTAATTTCCGTGGTGGCGTAAACGTGGCTTCCGGCGACGTTAACGGCGACGGAATTGATGAAATAATCACCGGGCCTGGCTATGGTGGTTTGCCTGAAATTAAAGTTTGGAATAATGACGGCGTGCAACTAACAAGTCCATTTTTAGCCCTTGAGTCAAGTGCAAAAGTTGGCGTAAAAGTATCCACGGCTGATTTGGATAATGACGGTATAGATGAAATCATTGCTTTTACTCAAGACGTATTTACTTTTTCAAACTACTAACCTATGAGCACACAAAATCAACCTCAACTTTTGTGCGACGACAAAGTTGATCCAAAAACAAAAAAACACTTGCTTGTGTGTTCTATGAATGTTCGCCGTCAAGCTGGTAGACACATCACCGAGCCGATACAAATGATTTTGAAAGGAAATTATATAGAAGAAAGACCAAGACTTCACAAAATTCTAGATATTCTGGCAGTTATTGTAATTACCACTACGCTTGTTGCTCTTGGATATTTACTTTGGCCAAAAAACACACCTGACTTTATAGTAATCAATGCGTCAGTTGCGCCTGAGCCAATAACCAGCGGAGACCTTTCCACTCTGACTTTTGAATATGAAAATAATAGCGATGAAAATATTCGCAATGCTCAACTAACAGTTGATCTGCCGGAACACTTTGAGCTGACTGCAGTCGAGTCTAACGCGGAACAGATCGGACAACTAACTTTTTATCTTGGTGACATTGCACCAACCGAATATGGATTTATTCATATAGAAGGCGCAATGTTTGGCGACGTTGGCGGAGAACAAGTCTTTACCACCTCGCTTTATTATTCTTACTCGCCGGATAATATTTCTGACATAAAAATAAAACAACATGTTTTCGAACCATACAAGTCCGCACTTAAACTAGACTTGGAGTTGCCAGACACACTTGTTGCCTACCAAGAACTTGATGGTGAAATTCATTATACAAATACTGGCTCAATAACACTTCCCCAACTTATCATTGATCCACAGTGGCCAAAAAACTTTGTACTCTTGTCTAGCACCCCAAGCACCCAATCGGATGGATTTTTCCATGTTAAACAAATCGAACCAGGAGAAACAGGAACAATCAGTTTTACTGGCAGACTTGGATCAGAGCAAGATTCAATTTTCATTTTTGATCCTTCTTTCTCGTTTGACGAAACTCGTTACAAACAAACCCAACTCTCTGACACAGTTGAAATTTTACCAAGCCCAATCCAAATCACCCATGCAATCTCTGAATCCGCAATTACGCCTGGGTCTTCTGTAGAAGTTGAAGCCGTATATAAAAATGTTAGCAACTACGAGCTATCTGACATAACACTAAAAATCAAAAGTGGTACTGACATTTTTTCAACTTCTGGAATTACAAACGGACATTACGCCAACGGATACTTTATTTTTGATGAGTCGATCGATGCACTTGCTCCCGGGCAACAAGGAACATTATTAATGACAATTCCAGTAAACTCGTCCTTGTCTCGATCAAGAACTCAAGTTTATGAAAACATAAGTGTGGAAACAACAAGTTATGCCAACTTTACTTTCTCGCCAGACGAGCAAGCAGTTAATGTCCGCACTACCGGATCATCATTTGCGCTACCACTATCCTCGCCAATTGTCTTAAGTTCATTTGGTCGCTACTGGGGACCAAGCGGGGACCAGCTTGGACGCGGACCAATCCCACCAATTGTTGGCGAAACAACAAAATATTGGATTTTCTGGAATATAAGCGGAACAACTAATTCACTATCAAACTTAAATATCCAAGCAGACCTTGGACAAAATGTCACACTCACTGGACGTCAAAGCGTTTCCACTGGATCATCTGTCGAAGAAGCAAACGGAACAGTCACCTGGTCAATTAGCGAACTTCCGCCAACGCTTCCACCTGCAAGCTCGGTTGTTGGCATAGCGTTTGAAGTAGCGTTTACTCCCAACGTTGATCAAGTCAACCAAACGCCAATCTTAATTAGCCAAACAAGCATTAGCGCCAAAGACGCGTTTACAAGTGAAATGATTTCACGCTCTGCCTCTGGCGTGACAACCCAACTGCCTTATGATACAAAGGCAAGTCAATATGGTGGAACAGTTGCAGAATAAATTGGATCAAAAATTATTCGAGCGCTTTTGCGCCTTACCCTTGTTTGAGTTTTATAAACTCATTAAACCAAGCCTTGAATATCAAGAAAAACAAAGGTTGCAATTTTTTAAAACATTAGAAAGCCCAGTATTTGTCTATCCGCTAGCCAAAGCTTTTGACACAAAATCTTATATCTCAAAACTCGAGGAATGCAAAAAAGATATAACCCTAATGAAAACCGAACCGTGGATTTTGACTCTTTACCTTGCCAAACTTGATGAATTAAAAAAACGTGCGCTTATGGTCGAGGCTGTTAGCGTTGGCAACGATGACAGAGTATGCGAAATTGCCAAAGAATTATTTTGCAGTTCACAGCTTGACATCGACTTGTTGGAACAAGAATTGGAAAACATGATAAGCGATAACACCACCTTGCATGCACACGTCAGGCGTGTTGACGCGAAAATGTTTGAGCAAATGGTTCGTGAAGTACTTGATCACTACCAAATGAATGATTGGAAAATAAAATTCCATAGTGGTTCGAGCGTAAAATTAACCCGAGCGCGAAAAGCAAAATATTTAGTTGTTTATATTCCAAAAAAATTCAAAGCCTCACGCGCTAGAGCTAGAAGAATCTTAGTTCATGAAATCGAAGTGCACGCACTGCGCACGCAAAACGCTAGGCTCAGTCCACTACATATTCTTTCCATTGGGCTTGATAATTATTTAGAAACCGAAGAAGGCCTTGCGCTTTTTTACCAACAAAAAATAAAAGAAAATAAAAAATTCGATCCAGCCTTTTGGGAAAGCTATGCCTGCGCATTATCAAAAGAGCTCCCATTTGTTAATGTCTTTAAAACACTTTTGAGTGCCCGCACAAAACTAGACCAGGCAGTTGGACACAATAAGACAGACTTAGAACGCAAAGAAAAAATTTGGAACCTTTGCGTCCGAACCTATAAAGGCATTACCAAACCAAACAAATCAGGGCTCGGTACATGCAAAGATTCGATCTATAGATCAGGATTAGAAAAAATCAGACAGTTAAGCCTAGACGATAAAGAAATAGAAAAACAAATTTTCGCTGGCAACATCGGCATACAACACATGGACTTAATTAAACATCTAGACCTTTCCTACGTCGTGACTCCAAAACTTGTTAGCACAGAGATTAGTAAAAAAGTTTATCAGGAAACAAAAAACTTAGCTCGCTAGCTAAGTTTTTTCTATCAGGGCTTTAACTATTCATCTAACTTCCAAGACGCAATGCTGTCTTTTACTTCATCTCTGTATTTTACTTTAAATGCATCATCAGAGATAAACACAACTCTGGAAAAAGAAATATCTACCTGTCCATATGTCAAGAAAGTATAATCATAATAATCCTGTGCACAATCAAACCTATTAAGTGTTTGATAAAACTTCACAAAATAAACTGTTGAATCTGACATTGTTCTAAAAGGTAAATTGCCTCCAGGAACATCTTGCACTCCAGTACTTGCCAAAACTCCGTAATCAACATCAGCAATATACAAATTATCATCTTGTCCGATCCAAACTACTTGTGAATCGTTTATCAAAATCGGACGATCAGTGTAGCTTGATGAGGTAAAACCAATCTTTGACAAAGAATATTCATCAGCTACATAAACCCCAGCACCGATTGTTCCGATCGAATATTCGTTCACCTGACCATAAACGTCCATAAACGGGAAACTATCATTCTTGGTTGAATCTTCAAAAGTGGCGTGCGGATCATGCGGGTCATTAATGAAACTGTTATAAATATTTTGGCCGATTACTTTTGAGTCATAGTCTACTTCTAAAGGCGTATTTTTGGCAGACACAATGTAAAACACAGACCACTCCGTATAAAGTCCATTATCGCTTGACGCGACTCCTGTATAAACATGAAGCTGATTATCAGACCCAACAAAAAGAATCATGGAATCGCCCACGTTAGGCATTAAGATTTGCTTGGCTGTAAACGTAATTGGATCAAACAAAAACCAATCATCGTCCTTTTTTACAACAATGCTGCCATTATCAAGAATTTCCGCCATCGGATATGCGCCAGAAGAAAGACTTGTCGCACATCCATAACATCGCATGGCAAAAGGTAACGTATATCCGGTTGCCTGCAGGCTCTGGGAAAAAGAATTAAATATATATAATTCTAAAGTTTTCTTATCTCCTAATGGTAAATACCCCTTGCTTGTCATCGACTCTGTGTGCTCCATTTGGACCAATGTTGA
>JAHILS010000039.1 GCA_018896835.1 Patescibacteria group bacterium
ATCTGTCCCATGTTGGCTTGGGAAAATCCAAAGCTCTTGGGAAGATTATTTAAAATTTGATCAATATTTTTTGAAATCGAGTTAACGTCAACCTGCATCTTTGCCAGCACGGCTTGGATAATTCCGTCTTCTTGATTAACGAGGCTGGCTAAAAGGTGAATTGGGTCAACTGCCTGTTGTCCGTTTTCATTAGCAAGCATCTGCGCAATTTGAATTGCTTCTTGGGACTTGGAAGTAAAATTATTTGGAATCATATTATTGATCTAATTAGCACTCACAAGTATAGAGTGCCAATTTTGAAAAGTCAAGATTTATTCTCTTGTAGCTTAGTTCTTGTGTGTTGTGAGGAACGTGATTTTAGCGTAAAATAAAGCTATTATGACAATAAAGAAAGCGTTTCTTATTATTGGTATCGTTCTGGCATTTCATGCACTTGGTTTGATATTTAATCTTTATGAAGTTTTTGGTTGGTATGACATCCCCATGCA
Source organism: Patescibacteria group bacterium (assembly GCA_018896835.1). Classification (GTDB taxonomy): domain Bacteria; phylum Patescibacteriota; class Patescibacteriia; order UBA9934; family UBA9934; genus UBA9934. Next base: position 489 of record JAHILS010000039.1, read on the forward strand.
TCTTGGTGGGGGATTGGCTATGGGGGCGCTGGGGTTGGCAATTTGGAACGAAGGCGTTGAGGAAGTTAAATTTAAAGGTTGGTTTCAAAAGCATTTGAAGTGGTGGCTAGTTCCATTTATTGTTATCGGTTTTGTTTCGCTTATTGGTATTTTGTGGGAATTGCATGAATTTGTTTTAGATCAAGTTTTTCCACCAGTGTCTGAGATTTTAGCGCGACAGCCAGATATGACTGATACGATGGCAGATTTTACCAATGACTTAATCGGAGGCACAGCCTCGTTAATTTTCTTCTGGAAGCGATGACTATGAACCACGAGCTTTTCGGAATTAGTATTGATGATATTAGTGAAAATGAGCTCGATTCAACTCTTAATGCTTTTTTAAATGGAGATGAAACGCGCACTATTGCCACACCAAACCCTGAGATGATTCTTGATGCATTATCTGACGATGATTTAAAATCTGCGCTTTTAAATTCTGATCTATGTCTACCCGATGGCGTTGCATTGCGTTTTGCAGTTTCCGCCATGGCAGATGCAAGACTTAAGAATCGGCACACTGGAGTTGATACATTGCAATCGCTTTCACAAATTTGCGCCAGGTCTAATAAGAAGATTTTATTTTTTGGGGCCGAGCCTGGCGTTTTGTGTAGTGCCAAGAAAAAGATGCAAGAGAAAATCAACGTGGAAATAGATGTGCTAGACCCAGGGATGATTGATCTCAAAGGTCAACAGGTCGTTATTGATAATAGCGTGTTGCGAAGAATCCATGATTTAAAACCAGACGTTATCGCCCTAGCGTTGTCGCATAAGAAACAATTAATCTTTATGTCACAATTTAGGTGCGAATTTCCAAGCGTTAAGATTATGATCGGGATTGGTGGCGCGCTAGATATGATTGCGCTAAAGCGTAAACGTGCCCCAAGGTTCATGAGAAGAACTGGGCTTGAGTGGCTATGGCGCGTATTGATCGAACCTTCTAGGATTGGTAGGATTATAAATGCAAGCATTGTATTCCCGTGCCGTGTAATTACAGAGACTATTCAAAAGAAATGTTTATTAAGAGCATTAAAATCAACAATACCAGAAATATTTAAACAATTACTAGGTAAATAATATGAAGCCAGCGAGAACACGTTTAGCACCAAGTCCAACCGGATACATGCACATCGGCACATTGCACACTGCACTTTTTGACTACTTTTTAGCCCGTCAAACCGGTGGTCAGTTTATAATTCGAATTGAGGACACTGATCAAGCTCGGCTCGTGGAAGGTGCATTGGAAAATTTATTAAAAACATTGAAAAGCTTAGGGATTGAGCATGATGAAGGACCAATATTGCAGGCAGATGGAAGTGTTGCCGAGCAAGGAGATCGTGGACCATATGTGCAATCAAAAAGACTTGATATTTATAAAAAGTATGTTGATCAGCTTGTAGAGCAAGGTGATGCTTATCACTGCTTTTGTTCAAAGGAACGATTGGATGTTATGCGTGAACAGCAACGGGCAACAAAGCAAACACCAAAGTATGATCGACACTGCCTAAGTTTAAGTAAGGATGAAATAAACAAACGGCTTGAGGCTGGCGAACCACATGTGATTCGTATGAAGATCCCTGAGGGTATTACGGAATTTGAAGACGCGGTTCGGGGAAGTGTTAAGTTTAATAATTCTGACGTTGACGATCAGGTCATTCTAAAATCAGACGGATTTCCAACTTACCATTTAGCAGTTGTGGTTGATGATGCTCTGATGAACATTACTCATATTTTTAGAGGAGAAGAATGGCTCTCTTCAACACCAAAACAAATTCTACTTTTTAAAATGCTTGGATTGGAAGCGCCAACTTTTGCTCACTTGCCGTTACTCTTAAATCCAGACAAAACAAAGTTGTCTAAGCGTCAGGGTGACGTGGCGGTTGAGGATTACTTAAAAAAAGGATATCTACCAGAAGCTTTGCTAAACTTTATTGGCACGTTGGGATTCAATCCAACCGGAGACAGAGAAATTTATTCTCTTCAAGAATTAATAGAGATGTTTAACCTAGGTAAGGTTAAGAAAAGTGGAGCGGTAATGAATTTAGAAAAACTAGATTGGATGAACAATCATTACATCATGCAGCTTGAAATTGACGAGCTGATAGAGCGTGCGCGTCCTTTTGTAAGCATCAATCTTGATGACGCAATGATCAATCGTGCTTTGATTATACAGCGCGCTCGAATTAATCATCTTGACCAACTACAACAAAGTTTGGAGGCCTATGTTACAGAATTTGCATACAATCCAGAGCTTCTGGTGTGGAAAAAATCAGACAAACAAGACGCTAAAATTCAACTTGAAAATCTAAAACAGTTTGTTTTACAGCTTGAAGATGCATTGTTTGTTAATGTTGAGTCTGTTGAAAGGGAAGTGCGAGCATATATTACTTCAAATAATCTTGACAATGGCAGTGTACTTTGGCCATTGCGCGTTGCGCTTTCTGGACAAGAAAAGTCTTCATCACCATTTGAGCTTTTATGGGTTTTTGGAAAAGAAAAGGGAATTGAAAAAATAGAAACAGCTATTGGAATGCTGGGATAGGTTTTTTCTGATATAATTATATTAATGACGCTAATAAAACGCCTAACAGCGATTGTCCTTACGCTTTCAACCGTTCTAAGTTTATCGGGGGCTAATTTAGTCTTTGCGCAAGATCAAGATATAAAAGATCTTCAAGATGAAATTAGTGTTCGCAAATCGCAGATTGACCAAATAAGTATCAAGGTTGATGAGTACAGGAAAAAGGTAAATGAGTATGCTTCGCAGTCGTCGAGTCTGGAAAATGACATAGCCATGCTTGAAAACGAAACTGCACTTACAGATTTAGACATCCAGTCAACTCAAATAGAAATTGAATCACAGGAATTGCAGATTCAGGTTTTGCAAGAATCAATTAAAGAAAATAGCGAAAGGATTTTATTGCAAAAACAAATGCTTAGCGAGATGATTGTTGAGCTTGATAAAAATGATGGGGCTAGTTTAATTGAAATAATTTTTAGTTCAAAAAATGTAAATGATTTATTTTCAGAAATTGAATATTTGGAAACAATGAATGCTGACCTTTCTGACGCTGTCAATCAAACAAAGGAAACAAGGGAAAAACTCGTTAGTGACGAAGCGGAACAGATTACGCGTCTTGATGATTTAGTTGATCTCCAAGAGGATTTAAAGGTAAAGATGACAGTGCTTGAATCGCAGATGAAAGATAAAGATACTCTCTTGGAATATGCACAGCTTTCGGAAAATCAATACAAGGTAATGCTCAGTCAGACCCGACAAGAAGAGCAATACGTCACTCAACAGATTTCTGCGATCCAAGCAAAGATGGATCAGTTGCTTGTATCAAGTGATGACTATGGTCAAGAAACATATTTCACTTGGCCGATGCGCGGAGTGATAACAGCTACATTCCATGACCCAACCTATCCGTTTAGAAATCTAGGAGAACATACTGGCTTGGATATTGCTACCTCTGCCGGAACTCCAATTGTGGCCGCTGCCCCTGGTTATGTCGCTTGGGCAAAGTATGGAAATTCATACGGTAATTACGTGATGGTTATCCATGCGAACGGTTACGCAACGCTCTATGCGCATATGAGTAGTACAGCGGTGGTAGCTGATCAATATGTTGCTAGGGGAGACGTACTTGGTTATGAAGGCACAACTGGATTTTCAACTGGACCTCATCTTCATTTTGAAGTTCGACTAAATGGAATACCAGTTGATCCTCAGCAATATTTACCAAGCTACTAATAATGGTCGGGGATTTTGGCGTTTTACGACACAGGCGAAAGTGCAGGCACCCACTCAAGAGAGAGGGTTTTTTAAAATACAAATATATATTCTTTGCTTCAAAATAAAAATAAATCTGTTTTGACCAAGTGATAAAATATAACATTATATATTTTATAATAATAAGTATAAGTAGGTATAGCTTTTTAAAATGTCAATTTTCATATCTAACCTGTAAAATATAAAACTGAAAATATAACCTAGACGTACCCGAATACCAAGCTGAAAATGGTGTGGTGTCGTATAAGATATAATGTACGACGCTTGTACTTATATCCAACCATATCACCCATCAAGTACTTTTTGTTCTAAAATTAGGTGATGATCAAGCTGTGTTTTTTATATATCTTTCATGTTGTCTACTATGCAACTTGGGTGTAAAAATTTATTTTCAAGATTCCAAGGTTTGCTGCATGTATAAATAAAAAAAAATCAGCAGGCGTACACAAAGTTCCTCACCTTTTTTCTCTTACCCTATCCCCTAAGCTCGGCCGAGTTTTATTTTGTGTCGTAAAATTCAGAATTACTTTAAGTAAACTTTATTACCAAAACGCAAATCAATATACTCTAAATCATTCAAAGCATTTTTATATTCTTGAACAATGAGTTCCAAATTTTTGAATTGTTCTTGTGGGTCCCCTACCCCGTCAAAATAGATATCCACGCCAAGTGTAGTTTTTACAATTAGCCATTCTTGATTGGGGTTGTCGATAATGTATGAAATTGGATATATGAGCGCACTTCTAAGTAGATTATCAAATATGTCCAATGAGCCTAGAACGTCTCCTGATACTAATTGATAATTTTCATCAACTGCACTATATGACGTGTCCCAGATAGCAATTATTGGCGATTGCAAGTAAATATATGAATTTTTTTGGGTATTTATTTGGATTTCTGCTTCATTTTTTTCTTCATCAGTTAGTTGCCTGACAGCTTGTCCATTCTCGTCTAAAAATATCATTACATTGTTCGATATCCAGACAAACCTCTTTATTCTTTCCTCGGCTGTAATATACAGAATTCTACCCTTTCTTTGTATTTGAATATTTTTTAATTGATATTCATTTTCAAGTTTTGTTTTTATATTGTCTTTACTGTAAAACCAAGTATGATTTCCTGGTAGTAATTTTAAAACTGGTTTCATTAATTCTTGTCGAACAGATTCTTCAATTGCTGATGGCTGGACTGTGATCAAACCACTTACTTGGATATCAGAAATATGCATCCAGGGAATAACAATAGCGGCCCAAGTCAAAACAACAAGTAAAAAAACGCTAATTGGGATAAAGAGATACCTTTTGAAAGAATATGGCTTGTCTTGGTTGGAGAAATAAGGATTTTCAAAACGTGATCTCTTATACTGTTGAATTTGATGAGATTTTAAGAAATTGCGTCTTTTCATATTAAATTATTTTATACTAAAATTCTGGGAATATGTTCGGCAATTCTTGTTACTACCTCGTAGTGTATTGTGTTTGTCATTAAAGCGTGATCGTCTGCGGATATAACATTCATGCCACCACGGCCTAATATAATTACCTCGTCTCCAATGTTCGCGTTTGGCACAGATGAAATATTGACAACACACATATTCATACAAATTAGGCCCAATATTGAACATTTTTGGCCATGTATTATTACGTGCCCCTTATTTGATAGTGATCTAACAAGGCCATCGTAATAACCCACAGGTAGAATTGCGATTCGCATCGGTCTATCACTTACAAATATTTGATCATACCCAACCGCTGTTCCACTGCCAATATCCTTAATCTGAGCAATCCTAGTTTTCCAATTTAATATTGGTTTAAGCTGAAATGTTGGTCTTTTTTTGGTAAATAGTTCTTTAACGTCTTGTGACGGCCAAAGCCCATACTGAGCAATGCCAATGCGTACAAGTGATTTGTGAGTTTCTGGGTATAGGATGGTAGATGCACTGCAGGATATGTGTAAGTGTTTTGGCTTAAACCCAAATCGTTCGCAGGTTTCAATAAAAAAATCAAAAATTTCATTTTGTTTTATAGTTATGTCTGGTTTGAGTGCTTTTTCTGATGATGAAAAGTGTGATGCTAGGCTATAGATTTGTACCAGTCCATTTTGCTTTTCTATGCTTGCTAAAAGATGTTTAAAGTCCTTTTCGGCTATTCCTTGTCTTTGTGTGCCTGTTTCGCATTTTATATTAACAAAGCAGGTTTTCTGTAAATCTTGAGCGCATTGTGCGAGTTTCTGGACGGTAATCTCATCATAAATAGTAATAATTGCATTGATAAATATCGCGTCTCGCAGTCTTTCTTCTGGTATATAGCCAAGAATATAAATTTCTATATTTTGTGAAATACTTCTTATTTTCACAGCTTCATCAATTGAATCAACAGCAAAACTGTTAATCCCATTTTGGATTCCAAGTTCTGTCATTAATTCTAGTCCATGTCCGTAAGCATTCGCTTTTAATACGGAACAAAAGGTCACTTCTGGTGAAAGAAGTGACTTTAATATTTTTATATTGTGCTCATAAGCTGATTGATCTATTTCAACCCAAGTCTTTGTACTATTTTTTGGCATATTAGACCGTAGGAATAAGTCTATCCTTTCCGCCCATAAATGGGCGCAAGACTTCAGGAACAATTACTGATCCATCTTCTTGCTGGAAGTTTTCCAAAATTGCTATTAGTGTGCGACCAATGGCAAAGGTTGTGCCATTAAGTGTATGAACTAGTTGTGGTTTTCCATCTCCAATTTTATACCTGGTATTTAATCGACGAGCTTGGAAGTCGGTGCATGAGCTACATGAATGTGTTTCTCTGTAAACTTTTTGAGAAGGCATCCAGGCCTCGATATCATATTTGCGAGCAGCAGGAAGACCAAGGTCGCCAGTTACCATTTTGATTACACGGTAAGGAATTTTTAAACCTTGCATTAATGTTTCTTCGATCTCTAAAATTAAGTTATGTTCAGCATCAGAATTTTCTGGCGTTGAGAAGCTAAACATCTCGACTTTATCAAACTGATGAACACGCAAAATTCCTTTTGTATCCTTACCATAAGACCCTGCTTCCCTTCTGTAACATGGCGAAAACCCGACGTATCTAATTGGAAGCTTTGCTCCATCTAGTATTTCGTCCATGTGCATTGCTCCTACTGATTGCTCAGAAGTTCCAATTAAGTACATGTTGTCTTTTGACAAATAGTAAATTTCATCATGACCTCCGTGCTCTAAATATCCCATTGCCCGCATAACCTCTGGTTTGACCATATGAGGCGTTATAACTGGTGTAAAGCCGTGTTTAGCTACGGTTTGGAGTGCATACTGGATTAGAGCAAATTCGAGCAATACGCCATCACCTTTAAGGTAGGTGAACCTTGCGC
>JAHILS010000040.1 GCA_018896835.1 Patescibacteria group bacterium
AATTTGAATAACTGATAGTGATTCTTTTGCAAGCACGATACTTAAGCCAACTGTAAGTGGCAGCTCCAGACCCATGACAGGTTCGATAATGGCGATTTTTCCTTGTCTTAAGGCTTCAAAGTCAAATAAAGCAGCGAAGATGATAATTATACTAACAAGACATAGAAGCAAAATATTTGCGATACTAAGTGAAGAAAGACCCTTTATTATAAACGGAAATATTCCAAACAAACCGACGATACCAATAAAAAATAGAGCCTTCCAGCTACCAACAGCTTTTGTAGTTTTTTGTATAAAAAAATCACCAAATCCCCAGCAAATCAAAGCAGAAAAAGCCAATAAGATACCAGTGTATTGATGCATAAGCGATTATCTATGTTTGAATAATAGCTTAAAGAACGCGATTTTTCAATCAAAATATATCCAGCTGATTAGATATTTAGGTTACAGGTTTTTGGTATTTGCTCAATTTCTGGTATGCTATCTGGAAGCTATGAGTATGAATTTACAAAAGGACATTCGTTATATAAAAGGTGTTGGGGCAGTGAAGGCTAGAGATTTTGTTTACTTGGGTATCAAAACTCTTGGTGATGCGTTGTTTGATTTCCCGTTTCGCTACGACGATCTTTCCAATACCGTCGATATCGCTAACGTAAAGCCGGGTGAGAAAATCACCATTCAAGGCACGATAGCGACAATCAAGAATAGAAAGAGTAATCGCAATCCGCGCATGATTGTTACTGAGGCGATTGTTCAGGATGTGACAGGAGGGATTAAAGTTGTCTGGTTTCATCGTGGATTTCTTACCAAAGTTTTACGCAGTGGCATGTTGGTTTCATTGTCAGGAAAGGCGGACGATACGTATGGACTTTCGCTTGTTAATCCAGAATATGAGGTTGTTGGTAATGCGCGGGCCACAAAACACACGGGTCGCATTGTGCCGATTTATCGTTTGAGTGGTGCGCTTACTCAAAAAGGACGAAGGTCAGTAGCAGAGGAGGCACTTAAATTTATCAATGCGGAAGTTAAAGAATGGTTGCCTGATTGTATTATTCAGGATCAGAAGTTTGTGAATTATCATGATGCGTTGCGTGCTATGCATTTTCCAAATTCAGTCTCTGATCAAGAAAAGGCATTACGAAGATTAAAGTTTGAAGAATTTTTCTTGCACCAAATTTTGCATGGCAAGGCGAGAAGGGAATTAAAAAAACAGCATGCTTCAGTTATAGAGTTCAATGAGGAATATATTCGTGAACTTGTTGCGTCATTGCCTTATAAATTAACCAGCGCCCAGAAGAAGGCTTTGTGGGCGATTTTCAAAGATATGGAGCGCGATGAGCCGATGAATAGGTTACTTGAAGGAGATGTGGGAACAGGTAAGACTATCGTGGCGGCGCTCTCTGCAATTAACACGGCTAAGGCGGGTTGGCAATCAGCACTGTTAGCCCCGACTGAGATTTTAGCTCAGCAACACGCGGTTGGACTGCAAAATTTATTTGGTGACAAGCTGACGATTGCATTATTTACACGCACCAAGCGCACGGTGTCGGGTAGAAATGTTACAAAAAAACAAATGCTCGACGGGCTGAAAGACGGTAAAATAGACTTTGTAGTGGGAACCCATGCATTGTTGTCAGTGGATGTTTTGTTTAACCGTCTTGGCTTTATCATAGTGGACGAGCAACATAGGTTTGGGGTCAGACAACGCCAAGCACTTAAGGATCGACAGCAAGATGGTGACGGAATTCCGCACTTGCTTTCCATGACAGCCACACCAATTCCACGATCCTTGTCACTTGTTTTATATGGCGATCTTGATTGCTCCATTTTGGATGAGTATCCAGCCGGTCGAAAACTTATCGAGACGCATATCGTGCCAGAAGATCGCGAGGAAGATTATTACGAGAAGATGCGAAACCAGATCGATTTGGGTCATCAAGTTTTCGTGGTTTGTCCACTTATTGAGGAGTCAGATGCGCTTGGTGTGAAGTCAGTTAATGAAGTGCATGATAGATTTATTAAGGGTCCATTTTCGCAGTACAAAGTTGGCATGTTGCATGGCAAGATGAAAACAAAAGAGAAAGATGAAGTAATGCAGGCGTTTTTGCGTAATGAAATTCAGATATTAGTCTCAACAACAGTGGTCGAGGTTGGAGTAGATATTCCAAACGCAACTGTGATGTTTATTGAAGGAGCCGAGCGTTTTGGATTAGCGCAACTGCACCAGTTGCGCGGAAGAGTGGGGAGATGTGAACACCAAAGTTTTTGTTTTTTGCATCCTTCAGAAAAATTATCACCAATTGCCAAAGAACGCTTGCTAGCAGTTGTCAGATCGCACGATGGATTTGCGCTCGCTGATAAGGATTTAAAACTTCGCGGTCCTGGAAATGTTTATGGCACGGCCCAATCAGGATTTGAGCAGTTTAAACTGGGGAGTTATGCAGATATGGATTTGATCACCAGCGCTCGCGATTATGCAAAAGATATGCTTGATGAAGATCCAGAGCTAGATAAATGGCCAGCATTACAAGATCGCGTAATGGAGTATGTGGATGAGATACATTTCGAATAGCCGAATATTAAATGATTAAATTTTTTAATTACAGTATGAACAAAACAAGCACAAGTGATACGATCGTATCACTTAAGTATGAAAAGAAGGACGCGATTAATAAAAACAAGGGGTTGCTTAGGCGAAATTCAATAGCGGCATCCGTATTGTTAAACATAGGTAACGTAACGGAGGATATAATAGTAGGGATGAGATACCCTCACATGGCCGCATACCATGGAATGGAAAGTGTTTACGAGTTTATTGAGTGGGAGCAGAGAAGTAGCCAGCTTGAGGCTTTAAAACGTCTTGAAAAGAAAAAATTAATTTCAATACGAAAGACTGGAAATAGTTTTATGGTGCGCCTCCTAGATATAGGAGCTATAGAATATTTCAGGCAAAAAGTATTAAACGCAGAACGACTTAAGCCAAATCAATATTGCCTTGTTGTTTTTGATATCCCAGAAAGCGAAAGAAAGGTTCGCCAACAGTTACGTAGATTGCTATCTTCAGCATCATTTTTTCCAATTCAAAAGAGTGTCTGGGCTTCGCAATTCAACGCTGCACAAGAACTTGTTGATTATTTATCAGTAAAAGGTGGAAGAAAATGGGTTCGTGTATTTATTTCAGACGAGGTAAAAAACAAGCACAAGTGATACGATCGTATCACTTGTGCTTGTTTTTATGTTTTGAAGTTTTATTATTTTGGGATTAGTGGATTTGCCACTTTTTTATTTTAGATTAGCAAATCGCGTAAATGCTTATTTGTTTTTGGTGAGAGTATGTGGATAAACCCGAGTCTTTCCGCCTCTTTGGCTCGCTTTTCTAAAAATGGAACTTTTCGAATTTCACCACTTAATCCCAGTTCGCCAAACATGATTGTGTCTTTTGAGTAAGCGGTATTTTTAATTGATGAAATAATCGCTGCGCAAATTGCTAAGTCAGCTCCAGTTTCTTTAATTTTTATTCCGCCCACAACGTTTACATAAACATCAAATCCGCTTACTGGAATGCCTGCGTGTCGATTGATGATCGCTAGTAACATCTGCAGTCTCGATGGGTCATAGCCTGACGTTCGTCTAATTGGATTGGCAAATACGCTTTTTTCCGCTAGTGCTTGAACTTCAACAAGTATTGGACGCGTTCCTTCCATAACGCATGTTACAACTGACCCTGGGTTTTGACTTCTATCTTCTAAAAATCGAGCTGATGGATTATCAACACCTTGCAGTCCAAGTTGTGTCATTTCAAAAATTCCAACTTCGTCAGTGCTCCCGAATCGGTTTTTATTGGCATGAAGCAGACGAAATGCGCATTGTTTATCACCTTCAAGAGTTAGCACTGTATCCACTAGATGTTCAAGCGTTTTTGGTCCGGCGACTGATCCGTCTTTGGTCATTTGCCCGATTATAAGCACTGGCATGTTATTTTGTTTGGCATATCCAATTAATTGCGCTGTTGCAGCTCGTACTGCAGTTGGAGTTCCAGGAAGGTTATCAATTTGTGAAGATATCATTGTTTGGATGGAGTCGATAATGAGTAGGGAAGGGTTGATGGTTTTTGATGCGCTGATAATCTCATCAACATCAACTGCGTTGGAGAAAGTGATATTTTTAGGATCGATATTTAACCGTTTCATACGCATCGCGACCTGACCTTCAGATTCTTCGCCAGATACATAATAGGCAGGTTTTTGATCGGAAAATACAAAAGCGATTTGGGCGACGAGGGTTGATTTTCCAATTCCTGGCTCGCCAGCCAAGAGCGTGACAGAACCAGGAACAAGTCCACCACATAAAACTCGATCAAGTTCAGTAATCTTGGTTGGAATGTGTTTTACGTTTTGTACGCAAGCATCGCCTAAAGATAACGAAAGCGCCGGTTTGGCGCCTCCTTTTTTTGTTGTGTTTTGTGATCCATGCGAAGCTGTTTCCTCAGACAACGTACCCCATTTGCCACATTCAGTGCACCGACCTTGCCATTTAAGAAATTGCGTATCGCAATGTGAACATGTGTACATAGCTAATGACTGATTTTGAGAAAAGCTTCATTATATTTTGTAATCATAATTCCAAATGGGTATGACCAGCCCGAAACTGCGATTGCTTCTCCTGGGTCGCGGTCAGCATGAGACTCTGCCCATTTACCTTCTCCGACATATGTCCATACGTGCCAGCTTGGACGCCCGACCATGTCGCCAGGCATGAGCTGGATGCCGTTTATATAACCTTCGGTTGAGTAGTCAGTAACTTTGATGGCACTACTGTCAAAAATACTACTCGTTCCACCAACACCTCCCAGTCCGATACATTGTCTGATCAAACTAGCGTAACCAGAACAGTCGTAGCAAACAGTGCCCATTGGGCAATAGGTACTGTATGCAACACCATTCGAATCAACTTTTGTTTCACTTTCGTAAACTGGTGGGTTGCCCTTACCGCCATAGCGGTAAGTAATTCTACCAATTGTTGAATTAGCTATTTCTAATAAACTATAACTTGTGTCACACAAGATATCGCCTGGTATTATGCCTTGCGAAGCAGAGTATTCTTCAGTGCCAGCGCCAACTATAAATGAAGTGTCTGTATCTTTTGGTTCGTCATTATAGAGCTGTGGGTCAATGTACGAGATGTTTAATGCATCATACTTAAGAAAGTTTGGATCAACTACTTGTGCGATTGTAAACGCACAGAAAAGCAGAACAACTCCAACAATTGCATTGCGAATTTTTGTTTTTGCTTTTCCGATTGAATCAGGTTTGCCACGCGCCATAATGTATTGCAAGCCACCAATCATAATAAATATAACTGCAAGTAGTGAGGCGGCTGGGAAAACAAATTTCATCACAGCCTGAATATATTCACCAAGATAATTTGATGTTACAGACCCGGCTGTTTTAACCGCCGGAGTGAACACAAGCCCCGGAATTTCTACGCCAAGGTTTGGGGTAGGGTATGTATCTTGATATGGATCAGTGACGCCAACAACTGCAGAATCGTAATCAATTGGAGTATCAAGTCCACCTTGGCTGAGTGTTGTTATAGTGCCACTGATACTACACTGAACTGAAAATCCAGTGATTGTACCACCAAAACTATCCTGGAATGGTTCTATGGTGCGGCATGCCTCTTGGCATTTTGCAATAGAGTCTACTGTGGTTTGATCAAGACCTATTTGATCATCTGGTGTACACGTACATTGGGCTGTGCCAGCGTCGCAATCAGAATAATCTAAAGCCAAAGCAAAAGATGGTGAAAAAATACAAAGCGCCAGGATTGTAAAAATCAGTTTATTCATAATTCTGCTTTGCTGAAATTATTAATTGTTCTAGTTCTTGTTTTGAGATGTATCCGCTGTATCTGGCTCCATTGATAAAGATCGTTGGCGACGTTGGGATGGAGAGTTCTATCGCTTCAGCCACGTCGTCCTCAACCCACGAAAGAGTTTTTTCTTTACTAATACATCTATTAAAAGACCATTGCCAAAGATTAAGTTCTTTGGCGATTTCTAAATACAGATCTTTTGAAAGAATGTCAGAATTTTTTATTAGATAGTCATGGAATGCCCAGAATTCATCTTGTTTTTGCGCACAACGAGCAGCTATTGCCGAGGGCATTGCCTCTGGCTTTAAGCTTGAATTTGGATAATCTTTCCAAATAATCGCAATATCGTTTGGATATTTTTTCAACATGTCGTTTAGCGATAGTGCTAGTGTTGTGCTGGTGGAGTTGGCAAAGTCACCAAAGGAAAAAATAGTAACACTTGGATTTTCAGCACCGATCACTGGGTCGTTTTTGTTGATTACTGGTCCGATTGCTTCGTCACCTAACAATGGAATATTGGTCAGTTCAATGGAGTTGCCACCGGAAATGGCAAATATCATGAAAATAAAAACACAGGTAAATAATATTATGGTTCCGATAATAATATACTTCAAGCGCATACTATTTTAGGCTCATATAGTTTAAACGACCGTAAGCGTCGGTAAAATATAGAATTGAATCATCGTCGCTGACAGAGAGATTAAACATCTGCATGTCCAAGACAGGATAGCCAAGAAGTTTTTTAGTGCCAGTTGTGATATTGATTTCGTAAACGCTGTCCGATGATTGAATTAGCCTGTGGTCTAGTCCTGAATCGTTCGTTACCTGATTCGGCACAGCGCAAATAATTACAGAATCGCTTTTAAATGTGCATTTTTCCACCCATGTTTCAATGCCAAGGTTTGTTCTACCAGCGCCAACGTTGCCAGTTCCACTCGCTATCCATAATGATGGTCTGTCGTTATTTGAGCTTTGAGCAACTGAATAGAGAATATAACTATTTGTTGGTGACCAGATGGCTGAAAAATTTCCACCTTCAACAATTAGATTGCCAGATTCCTCGCCATTACTTCCTATTAAATAGATTTCATAGCGACCAAAGCCCAGTGAAGTCGCTCCTGTTTCGGCAAATCCGACTATATTATTATCGTTTGAATAATTTACAGTGACCTTATTGGCGTTTGTTCCAAGTGGAGTTAATACCTCTGTTCGAGAGCCATCGCTTGAAGACACAACTAATGCATTTTGCGATGGATCGCTTGTCATACTTTTTGAAGCAACTTCTTGCCCATCAGAAGAAAAATCAAAATTTTCCCAATGGCTAGGTAATGTTGTTTGCTTTTCTTTTGCAAAATCATAAATTATATTTGTTCCGTCAGGGAATTCTATTGCCGCTACGTTAGCCGTGTCTGCAAATACAACACTTTCTGCGTTAGGAAAATTAGTAAGTGATAGCGCTATTAATTCACCGCTTGAATCTATTTTATAAAAGTGACCATCTTGTGAGCTGTAAAAAGCTATACCCGCTCCATCAATAAGAGTTGGGGAAGTTATAGGGGTCGCTGTCAGTTGTTGAGTATATGTTGGTCCACCGGTGGCTACTTGGGAGGCAGGAAGTGTGACCGTGCCTGGCTTTTCTGTTGTTGGTACACGCTCACCCGCTTGCTCTGCGCCAGTTAGTCCGCCGGGAACATTTTCTTGTTCCTCTGGCGTTGTCGGCTCTTTTGTAATTACTGGCGTGTTGGTAAAAAGCAGGAATAGACCTATGCCTACTAAAATAACAAATGTAAACAGGGCGATTATGCCTAGTATACGTTTTGTGCGGTAGGAAAGCATTTCAAACATATAATTTTATATAATGCCAATTAGCGAAGCACCTAAGGCGATTATTACGATAAAACATATTATAACTGCGAGGACTGATAGAAGGATTATGCCGAGAAGATAAGCTCCGATTATGGCTTCTGGCCAGCCCAAAGTGATTGATTCAACTGTATTTTCTAGTTCTGACCCTCCTGCAAAAATGTCAGTAGTGCCAGCGGTTATAAGTTTTTGAGCAGCGTCAGGACTCCAAAATCTGTAAAGCGGTTCAGGTTCAATAAACGACAGTGGACCTTTAATAAATTTTTCCCCATTGTTTAGTATTGCGGTTGTGGCTCGATACATTTGCACTAATACAGTAAAAATTGATGGAATCTCAAGGTCTGCGGGATCGATGGCGTCAGCCAATGAAATGATGTTTTCTGTATCCCATCCTATTTTTCCGGTTGATCCGGCAACTTTGGCAATTTTTGCTAGTTCTTTTACAGCGTCTTTTGCTTGTCCGGTTGCTTTTTCTTGGGCGCGTTTAAGTTGTTTTTGCCTAACCCGAGCCTCTGATTGGTTGACAGCGCCGTTAATTTTTTGCATTGCCGCTTGCTGAAATTCTCTGCTTTGGATTTGTTGCAAATATTCCTGTTCAAACTGGTCTTGCATTGACTCTCCTTCAAATCCAGTAGCTAGTTCGTCAGGCATCATTTGTGGAAGTTTGTAAGCCTGCATCTCTGAGCGTATGCGTTGGCGGTCGCGGGAAAGTCGTTCCTTATTTTCCGCCTCAAGCATTCGTTGCATTAGCAGTGAAGTTTTTGCGTAATCAGGACGCTGTTGCACTGTGGGCAAATTAAATAGTTGATCGTCCTTTGGCATCATGTTTAGTCTTGAACGTGAAAGTTTTGGTTCTTTGGTAGCCAAAGCAGTTCGATTTTGTTGTCGAACAGGTCGGCGATCGCGCCGTGCACCAACTTGTGATCGCATTAGTTGGGCGCGTGCGTTAATCATTGGCAGTGCGTCTTGTGCCATGTGTTTGCATTATACAGCAAAAACGCTGTTAGTGTCAGTGAAAAATATTGATTATTCTGTTGATACTATTTTTTGGGTAAAATAGAAAAATCACCTTTGTTGTTTACTTTGATTTTTATTTTCTTGCCCGTTTTTTGGTGTAAAAGTGCATTTATAATTATCGGCTCTATTTTTTGGTTGATTTGTTGATCGATTCCTCTTGCTCCGTGCTTTTTTGACGAGTTTTCTGCAATAATATTTATTATTGCGTCATCAAAGATGACGTCCAAGCTGTTTTTTTGTGCTTTTTGAGCAAGTGATTTCAGTTTTTGTTTGGCAATTTGCCTAAGTGTGTCTGTTGATAAAATATTGAATTGGCAAATTCTTTCAATGCGATTTAATAATTCTCCGCGAAGCACGTCTTCAAGGGATGCTCGAATTTCCGTTTCACTTACTTGATTATTGCTTCCAAAGCCAATCCTACCTTTTGCGAATAATTCTTGGCCAGCGTTACTTGTAAGGATAATCACAGCATGCTGGAACGAAAGCTCACGTCCAGTTGCGTCACGCAATGTCCCTTCTTCCAAGATTTGTAAAAGAAGATTGTGAATGTCAGGATGTGCTTTTTCAATTTCATCAAATAGAATCACGCTTCTTGGATAGTTCCGAATGTGGTCGGCTAAAACATTTGCGTCTTTGTACCCAATATATCCAGCTGGAGACCCTAGCAATTTGCTGGCGTTAAATGCTTCTTTATATTCTGACATGTCTAGGCGCAATATCGGTCTTGGTCCGTGGAAAAATGCTTTGGCTATTTGTTTGGCAAGCTCTGTTTTTCCAACTCCTGACGGGCCAACAAATAAAAATGATGCCATTGGTTTTTGTCCATCTTTAAGACCGAGTCGAGCGCATTTGAGTATGTGAGATACATTTTTAATCACATCTTGTTGGCCAAAGATATTATCGGAAAGTGTTTTTTCAATTTCCTGAAGTGATTGTTTTGTTTGGCGTTTGATGTCTGATTGTTTTGCCCCTGTTATTGCGCACAATGTTTCAATAACCAGTTCTTGCGTTGCTTTTTTTATTTCTGATCTGTGGAATTTAGCATAAGATCCCACCTCATCCATCAGATCAATCGCTTTGTCTGGAAAACGTTTGTTAGGGAATTGCGAATCTGAAAGATCAAGTATCAAGTCAAGGATTGCGTCTGGATAATTTAAGTGATGATGTGAACCAAAGGCATTTTTGATTCCGCACAAAATAGATTTTGTTTCTTGTTTGCTTGGCTCTTCAATTAGCAGTTTCTGGAATCGGCGCTCGAGTGCTCCGTCTGACTCAATCCATTTTTTGTACTCTTCAAACGTTGTTGCTCCAATGCATTTAATTTCACCACGAGCAAGCGCTGGCTTAAGAATGTTTGCCACGTCTAACGTTCCAGTGTTTGCCCCTGATCCAACGATAGTATGAAGTTCATCAATAAAAAGAATGCTTTTTGGGTCTTGCTTAATCTCATCAATAAGTTCTTGCAATCTTGCCTCAAACGAACCACGATACATTGTTCCGGCAAGTAGGGATGCTAGATTAAGTGCATAAATTTTGTGATTTTTGAGTGTGGGAATTTTATTTGCTAAAATTCTTTGCGCTAGTCCTTCAACAATTGCACTTTTTCCAACTCCAGGGTCCCCAACAAGCACGGGATTATTTTTTGTTTTCCTGCCCAAGATTGTACAAATGCGATTTATTTCCTTATCGCGTCCAATGATTGGGATCTGTTTTTTTTGATATTCGTTATCTGTGAGATTTTTTGTAAAATAGTCTAGTGCATGTTCTTGATCAAGAATATCATCTTGTTCCGCAAAAAAGTCTTCTTGTTGCGAGGGGATTGACAGAGGTATTTGCACAGTTAAGGCCAGGGCTTGCTTAAGTTGTGATTGCAATGAATAATAATCGACTGATTCTTTTTGGAAAAATTCTAACACATCCTCGGTTCGCATTTGTAATAGCCCAAATAATAAATGTTCAGTACTAATAAATTTATGTTGATGTGTGGCTGCGGTTATGACTGCTTTTTCTAGAATTATTTTTGTTTCTTCAGAGAGATTTGGGATTGGCGTGCGAGGTTCTTGTCCGACAACTTGAAGTTTTACAAACTTTTCAAGTTGTTCTTTTTTAACTCCAACCTGGGTAAGAAGTTGACTAGCTATTGAGTCTGTTTGTTGTGCGAGTGCCCACAGGAGGTGAATTGGTTCTACTGTTTGTTGTTTAGACTCAACTACCAGCGCTAGCGATTTTGCCAGCGCTTCTTTTAAGTGTTGTGTAAATTTTGAAGTTATTTCTTCCATACAGTGTAGTTTGATATATCTTTCTTGATTGCTATTTTTTAAAGCCTTTTTATGTCATGGGGATTTTAGTCTACCAAATATTCGATCGTTTTGTTGAGCTAATGTTCTACGGCCCTTATGATTTGCCATATAGTGTTCGATCGGACGTTATTTGGATAATTGATTTTGTACTACATATAGTTAGAATGACTATCAGCTGATTCTAATATTTTTAAGTTTTATTGTCCCATTGTCCTAAGGCGAGCTATACGTTCGTCGATTGGTGGGTGAGTGGCAAATAGTTTTTGGAAAAATGAATAAGTGCGTCCGCGGGTTTCGCCAAAAGGATTTGCTATAAAAAGACAGGCGGTGGCGTGATTTGCTCGCGTCATTTTTGACTGGCTGTCACGGATCTTTTCTAGTGCGCTGGCTAGTCCATCGGGATGCCTGGTAAGCAAACAAGCTGATGCGTCTGCTAAATATTCCCGAGTTCGAGATACTGCCAGACGAATAAGTTGAGCAAAAATTGGTGAAAGCGCTCCGATTATTATGGCAATAAGTATCAACGGCCATGGCGTGCGTCTGCTTGCTTTGCCTGACAAAAGTCCAACGCGGAAAATAATGTCTGCTAACAGGGCGATTAACCCGACAAGAACAACAACCAGTGTCATTAGTCGGATATCATAATTTTTTATGTGTGAAAGTTCGTGAGCGATAACTCCTTCAAGCTCAAGTTTGTCTAATTTTTGTAAAAGGCCGGTTGTAAAAACAATTTTTGCATGTTCTGGGTCGCGACCTGTCGCAAAAGCGTTTGGACTTGGGTCATCGATCAAATAAATTTCTGGCAATGGCATTCCGCTGGCTATTGTTAGATTTTCAACAAGTAAATAAATTTCTTTGGCATTTTCTTTGGAAAGTTTTTTAGCGCCTTGCGTGATTAAGATTGTTTTATCAGCTAAATAAAAACTAATTAGTGAATAGATTATTGCAAATAAAGCTCCCAGGATAACACAAGCAAGTGGATCAGCGTCTGCCATTGCGCCAATGGCTAGAAAAAGTAATGTAATAACAATGCAGACCACAGTAAGCAGTATCCACGTGCGACGTTTGTTTGATGCAATGTCTTTGTACATAGAAATAATGAAAGAGAGCTAACTATGGCCTCCCAAAGCTAGCTCTCTGACTATTTTAATTTTAATTAGAACTTAACTTCAGGAGCTATGTTTACGCTCTCAGGAGCATCAAAGAAGTCGTATTTTTTAAATCCCATCATGCTGGCAATCATGTTTGTTGGAAATACTTGCATTTTTGTGTTGAAGTCTCGCACGTTGCCATTGTAAAAGCGTCGTGATGCTTGAATTTTATCTTCAGCGTCAACAAGTTCTTGTTGCAAGTGTAAAAAGTTTCCTGATGCTTTCAAGTCTGGATAATTTTCTGAAACCGCAAAAAGTGATTTTAGAGTTTCTGTAAGCATGCCTTCTGCTTTAGCATGATCAGCCGGAGTTTTTGCTTGCATTGCATTTGATCGA
>JAHILS010000094.1 GCA_018896835.1 Patescibacteria group bacterium
AACCTCAAACCTGGTTGGATGTAGCTCGTGTGCTCTCTGCGAGGAGCGTCGTACACGACGAGCTCGAACGTCCCGTCGCCGATTTCGATGGGCGCGATACCGCACTTGGTTTCGGGTTTGCACGCGAGCATGCGGGTGGCGTCGAACACCCGACCCTCGCTGATTCCAAACGAGAGGTCGTCGCCCTTGCTCGTGATCATGCGCAGGAACGGACCGCGATCGCTTGTGCGATCGTGGTGGTCGGCGCTCATGGAGCTCGGGTCTGCGATGTACACGAAGCAGTTCGTGCCATCACACCCTTCGCCCACGACCGTGTGCGCCAGCTCAACCTCTTCTGGCGTCGCGACCAGCTCTCGGACTTGGTCGGCATCAACGCCAGCATCGTCTTCATGCATTGCCCAATAATGCATTGCCAGCGACGGGATGAAGGCGAGGAAGATGAAGAGCAGGATGATGCTAACAGACAATCGGATCCAGTACGCGGTGTCTTTTGAGACATACCCCCGCAAGGGCTTGAAGTTCAGGTGGCTGAAGCCGGAGATGAAGGGGATGAATCCGGGCATGGATGTCTCCAGGTGAGGGTTTGCGAATGTGCAAGCACATTTTGCGCAGAAAATATACTTTATGTCAATCATTTAGTCCTTTCCGCATGTTCTATACCTAAGCCAAGCTCTTGTGGATAAAATTACAAATCCTTCTCATTTTCCTTGGATTTCGATACCATACAAGCACTATGTCCTACGATCACAAAAATATTGAGAAAAAATGGCGGGAGCGATGGGAGCGCGAAGGCGTCTTCCATGCCAAAGATGTTTCTGATAAGGAAAAGTACTATTGTCTAATTGAGTTTCCGTACCCATCAGGCGCTGGCCTGCATATTGGTCATCCGCGAAGCTATACGGGAATAGATATCATAGCTCGCAAAAAGCGCATGGAAGGGAAAAATGTTTTATATCCAATCGGCTGGGATGCCTTTGGCTTGCCAACAGAGAATTTTGCAATCGCTAATCATCGCAAGCCTCAGGATGTAACTCGCGAAAATACAGACACATTCCGCCGTCAGCTTCAGTCACTAGGATTCTCTTTTGACTGGTCTCGCGAGATTAATACGACTGATCCAGCATATTACAAATGGACACAATGGATGTTTTTGCAGTTTTACAAAGCAGGCATGGCTTACAAGGCAAAGACAAAAATCAACTGGTGTTTGAGTTGCAAAATTGGACTGGCAAACGAGGAAGTTGTTAACGGCGTTTGCGAGCGTTGTGGTGGGGAGGTGGAAAAGAGAGATAAGGAACAATGGATGATTGCAATTAGCAAGTATGCCCAGCGACTTTTAGATGATCTCGACACAGTCGACTATTTACCAAAAATAAAAAAACAACAACAAGACTGGATCGGTCGCAGTGAAGGCGCGGAGGTGGATTTTGCTCTTAAAACAGATTTGTCTGGGTATACAATAGTTGGGCTTCATGCATTTCGTGATAATTCAAAGTCTGCATTTTGGCCATGGCTAACAAAAGAGCTTGAGGGGCTTGGGGCTAAAGTTAAGATTCTTGATTTGCCAAATCCTTCAGAACCCAATATCGATGAGCAGGTTGAATATATTTTAGGTCAGCATGATTTTGATGAGAAAACGATCATTGTCACGCACTCGCTAGGCGCTGTCGTGGCTATGAAGTTGTTGCCAAAGATAAACACAAAGATCGCAAAGCTAGTAAT
Organism: Patescibacteria group bacterium; assembly: GCA_018896835.1. Taxonomy (GTDB): domain Bacteria; phylum Patescibacteriota; class Patescibacteriia; order UBA9934; family UBA9934; genus UBA9934. The sequence goes on from JAHILS010000094.1 coordinate 1,723, forward strand.
GGCAGCGTCACCACTTCGGGCAGGGGAATTTTTAGATGGCAAGGCTCGACCTGAGCTTGATACATGTTGTGATTGGGAATTCGACTTTGACGCGATTCGATCTAAGGTAGATACAATTGTGGTGCTTGCAGATGAGCATGATCATGTATTGCCAATCTCGCAACCAACACAGATAGCCCAAGAACTTCAAGCACAATTGGTTGTAACTCTAGGATCTGAACCACACTTTGATAGCCAGATAGAACCAGAAGTTTTGAAAGCACTTATTCCCTCAATCCGCGTCTTTACTACTCGGCCTGATACTTTGTTTGGAGCGACTTATATGGTGCTGGCGCCGGAGCATGAGCTTGTAAGTCAGATTGTGACTGATGAGCGTCGCGCTGAGGTTGAGGCTTATGTATCAGAGGCTGGAAAAAAGACAGACATCGATCGGGCAGATGCGACCAAAGAGAAGACTGGAGTTTTCACTGGAGCTTACGCTATCAATCCAGTCAATGGAAAAGAGATTCCTGTGTGGGTCGCAGATTACGTGATGATGGGCTATGGAACTGGCGCTATCATGGCAGTCCCAGCGCACGACGAGCGAGATTCCGAGTTTGCTAAGAAGTTTGATTTAAAAATTTTGGATGTTATCGAAAACGACATCGAACCTATTGTAGGGGTTGGGGTATTAATAACTAATCAAGACGGAGATTTTATCTTGCAGCAACGTGATGAAAATACTTCGCGTTATCCAGGGATGATTGCTCCTTTTGGTGGTGGACGACATAAAGGCGAGACCCTTCGTGAATCAGCGAAACGTGAGTTATACGAGGAGCTCGGACTTTCTGTGGACGTCTCTGAACTTTCTTGGGTGGGGGATGCTGTGAGTGATTATGACTCTGAAACTATTATTCGAATATACAAATTGGCGATAGCTAGTGATACAAGTTTTGATGTTCAGGAAGGGGCCGGTCATGTCGTTTTGTCTTCAGAGGCGATTCAGTTGAATGACAAAACAACGAATTTTACAAAGAACATTGCTCGCGGGTCGTTGATGACTATTGCATGGTCTGGAAAGGGTTTGGTAGTTAATTCCGACTTTCTTAATGGATTTTCCACGGAAGAAGCAAAAGAAAAGATTACAACTTGGCTTACGGAGAAAGGGTTGG
>JAHILS010000005.1 GCA_018896835.1 Patescibacteria group bacterium
AATAGAGCTGGTCAACAAATAGAAACCCTACGCCAAAAGCTTGACTCACTGCCAGAAACGCAAGGCGAAACACCTGATCACATATTTAATATTTTTTATACCAAGGAACAGGAGCGCTGGGAGTCTGCTGATGTTGATTGGGATGTAATTGATAGATATTTCACGATAGAAGAACTGTCAAAGATGAGTATTGAAGATTATGTAAAATTATTACGAAGATTTCCACAAGAAATGGTAACGCATGTAAGTAGACACGGGATTAGAGATCATTACAGCCAATTAGTTGGCCATGATACTGGGTTTGACCAATTTAGTGACGGTTTTGACAAGCTACTTGAACAACATATGATTCTCTCTCCATTCGGTATTAAACTGGAGGAAGATACAAAAAAAGAATTTGTTGCCGGCGAACTCGGATTATATGATGGAATGAGTAGAGTACAGGCGATCGCCAGACTTGAAAAAAAATTAGACGAATCAGGCTGGGCTTCGTTTAATGACTTTAGCGCTGTCCACGTAGCTGTTGAACAAGTTGCTGATAGTATATATGGATCTGAACGAGGCAACGAAGTGTTTGTCGCTTTTCCATCAGCACTTATAGCAAGTAAATTTGAATTTGGAGGCCACCATTCAGACTTATCTAAAGCAAATAGTGATGTGACCAGAAATGACGCCTGGATTTGGGCAAAGGATACAGAAGGAATTCCAATAGATGTAGGTATTGTTTTTCTTCCTAGTGACGCGCGTGTTAATTTAGAAACTGGTTCAAAATATTCCGTAGATGAAGAAAAAAGACCACGGTTTCATCAAGAATACATTGATGCCATTATTGATATCATTGAGGATGAAAATATTTCAAAGGCCATTATTGATACTAGGGAAGCAATATTTAATCTTCCGCAAAAGTATTCATGGAATTCAGATATTGGTTATGGTTTAGAATATGAAAAAGAAAAAAAAGATTTAATTGATAGATTAAGAGAACAAATATTGGGCAAGAATTCAGATCAACGTTTGGCCGATGCTATTACTGGTAATATTCAAAAAATTACAGAAGCTATCGAGCACAATGGTCACAAGGGTTGGGAGGATTATGCTGAATCAATCATTAAAGACGTATTAAGACAGAATGATCTTTATTATGTCGAAGCTGACAATGTTGTTGATTCAAAAACGTTTTGGGAATCATATTTCGCCAAATATCCAGAACGAAAGCCATCAAAGATTGTTTATTATGAAGGCGGTGATCCAACATTAGCATTTAAAAAATGGCGCGAGGAGAATGGAATTATAAAAAAGGCATCTGATCTAGGTATTAAATATGACGACAGAGAGCGAGTAGGTCCAGGTGGTAGTAAGACCGCAGACCGTTTTAGATCAATTGCCATGGAGATAATTGAAGAGTCGGGACAATAATTTACTAAAAATCGTTTCATCATTTGCGCCCGCATGGTATGATTTTAGTATATGAAGAAATTTTCTTTTTTGATTTTTATACTTATTCCGTGTTTTGTACTTGTTGGCGCTGGGTGTACTGACGATTTGCCAGAAGACCAACAGATTGATTACGAGGAAGATGTAAAACCTCTAATCGAAGAAACCTTTGCTAATAATGCAGTTCTTGGAAGTTGCAATATGATAGATTCGGGCAGTCATTGTGAGGATTACATTGGTTCTTATTGGACTGCAGAAACAATGCAATTTCAATGTGAAGGAGTTGGAGTTTGGAGTCCGAATAGTTGTCCATACAGCGAAAACGGCGGATGCCGAGTTACCGCTGGTACGATCACTGATAATGTTCTTTGGTCATATCCGTATGGCGGCAGTCCTATCATCGGAGAAACGATTTATTATGAATCCATGGCTTGCAATGCAATAACCGGCGCGCAATGGATAATGCCTGACGATTTGCTTGAACAAAATTAAATTAAAATAGTCACCCTCATAATCAACCAATATGGAAAAAACAAATAAATCGTCAGCCAGCTCGGCTAAGGATGTGTTCTCTTATCTATTGATGATTGGCATGCTTTATACAACTGTGATTAGTTTCATTGCACTTTCATTTCAATACATCAACGTCCAATTTCCTGACTATCTTAATTTTTATTACAGTGGCGCAGTAGAAATAATCCGAGGCGCAATGTCATCACTTTTGATTGCTTGGCCAGTATTTATCCTTGTTTCCTGGATGATTGCTAAGGATTTAAAAAAAGATGTGCAGAAAAGTAATGTCTGGATTCGTAAGTGGATGCTACATTTAACCATCTTTGTTACTGCCATTACGATCATTGTTGATCTAATCACTCTTGTTAATTATTTTCTTGGTGGGGAATTATCAATCAGGTTCGGGCTCAAGGTTGTGGTTATATTATTTGTTTCAGCTTTGGTATTTGGCTATGAGCTTTGGGATTTAAAACGAGACGTTTCATTAAAAAATCAGTTGCCACTTATATCAACTATCATTGGATCGATTTTGGTTGTTGGTTGGGTGATTGGTGGATTCTTTATTGTTGGCACACCAGCCGTGCAAAGAGATATTAAAATGGATGCACAAAGAGTTTCAGACCTGCAGAGTATTCAATACCGACTCATCGATGAGTGGACAACAAAGGGTGAAATTCCAGAGACGGTCGCTGAACTTAACGATCCAATTTATGGATTTACAGAGCCAACTGATCCGGAAACAAAAGAGTCTTACGTGTATTTGAAAACTGGCGATTTAAGCTTTGAGCTTTGTGCAACGTTTGAACACTCATCAACTCCTGGCGATAGCGGAGGTCAATACCCAGTCGCCTATACAAGCTTTAATTATTTCTCAAACGATGCGATGGATTATTGGAATCACGAAACAGGCTATAAATGTTTCGAACGCACGATCGACGAAGAGCTCTATCCAATAAAAGAAATGTATTAATTTAAAATAAGATACTATATATAATCCATTTATAAATAACAATATGAAAATATTTAGGACATGGACTTTTAAATGGTGGGAAGTTGGCATACTAAAAATCTGCCTTATTTCACTAGGCTTAATTCTAGGCTTTTACTTTTCACAATACTTAAACAGTCTAATCCTGCTTTGGTGGGCAATTTTCGTTGTGACAACGAATTACTTCATAATAAAAATGTTCACTGATAAGTAATCATCACAAATAAAGCAGTAAATAACGAATTTAAAACAAAAATTCGATATTTTTAATTGACATAATCAAAAAAATAAGCTATTTTATATTTCTTAGCCAATAAGAAAGCAGATGAAGAAGCCGATCAAAATTAATCTCTACAATTCTGAAAAAAAATTCCGTAAGGGATTTTTTGATTTTGGTAAGAAATCAGGAATAGAGATTAACAATATACGTCTTCGCTATTCAATCATTCATCTTAAAAACGGAGAGAAGGCAAAATTTGTTGAATCGAATAAAGAATTTAGCATTGATGATGCCTATAACTATATTCGACTACGCGGAATAGAAGCTCAAATTCCAGCAATAATCGCCATGTATTGCAATAAGAAACACATTAGCTTTAATGATCCGATTAATTCACACCACACAAGATCAGTAAATAAAATTTCTCAGATGATGGCGATGTGGCTTGATAAGTTGCCGATTCCTGAGAGTATTATTGTTTCAAAATATTCATATAATAAAAATAAAGAATATATATTAGCTAATATTAATTTTCCGTGTGTATTAAAGGGTTATGGTGATCGCGGAAAAAGTGTTTGGAAGATGGACTCGCAAAAGCAGTTAGACAAACATATGAAATTGTCCTTTTATATTAAAAAAAGGATGGTGAAGTTAGGCCAGATAGAAACTTTTATTATTCAAGAATATATTTCAAACACTCATGACTTCCGTGTCACAATGTTTGAAAACGAAGTGTTGGGTGTTATCAAGCGAATTTCAAAAGATGGATTTTATAATAATTTCTGCATGGGTGCGGATTACGAGGTTGCAAAAATAACTGCAAAAGAAAAGAAACTATGTCAAAAAGCGTGTGATGCTTGCCAGATCGATTTGGCTGGCGTTGACTTTGTTCGAACAGATGATGGAATATTATTTTTCGAAGTAAATAAATCTCCACAAATAAATATTAAATACCCGGCCGTTATTGCTGAAAAAATCGCAAAAAAATATCTTCGAAAATCTGCTTAGATAAAAAATTAATTTTAAATCCCCTGATTAATCAGGGGATTTAAAATTACCTCATTTTGCTACGAGAGTTACTGCGACTCGGCCGTCTATTTCTTGAATTCCGAGACGCTTGTCCCGAGTTTCTTGGTCCTGCCTTGCTTTGATTTTGGTATCTATTGTTCTTATCTTTATGATCTTTTTGACTGCGACGATTTCCTCTTTGTAACGGCTCTCGATCGACAAAACTTTCTTTGATTTCTGGCAACTGTGAATATGATCTTACTGGCAATCTCACACGTATTAAGGATTCGATGAGCTTAACGTCTCTTTTTTGCTCAGGCATGGCAAAAGCAATTGCCTTACCTTTTGTTCCTGCCCGGCCCGTCCTACCAATTCTGTGAACATAATCCTCGGCTTGGTCAGGAAGGTCGTAGTTGATAACAAGCTCGATTCCAACCACGTCAATTCCACGGGCGGCGATGTCAGTAGCGATAAGAATTCTATACTTTCCGTTTTTAAATCCATCCAATGCTTCACGTCTTTGACTGAGTGATCGGTCAGAATGAATTTCTGCAGAATGATGCCCCATGCGCTTGAGCGCGATGTTAATTTTCTTTGCACCGTATTTTGTCCGGCTAAAAAGTAATACCGTTCCTTTATACTCAGTTAAAATTTGTTGGAGAAGTTTTAGCTTATCATCTTTTCTCACAAAAAAAACTTCTTGTTCAATTTGTTCAGCTGCTGTACCTGATGGCGCAACTTCGACACGCAAAGGTTGCTTCATATAATTTTTAGCCAGTTGAGAAATCTTTTCTGGCATTGTTGCCGAGAACAACATTGTCTGGCGATCACTTGGCACAGTAGCAAGAATTTTTTTAATTTGTGGCTCAAATCCCATGTCTAGCATTCTATCAGCCTCATCTAAAACAAGAATTTTGACGTCATTAAGAGAAATTGTTTTTTGTTCAAGATGATCAATGAGTCTACCTGGCGTTGCAACGATCACGTGTGGTCGATTTTTTATTCTCTGTCTTTGCATGTGCATTGATGCACCACCAATAAGCACTACCGTACGTAAACCAAACTTTCCGCCAAGTTTGGCAAACGTTTCTTCAACTTGCAAAGCCAATTCTCTAGTTGGTAAAAGTACTAATCCTCGGCCTTTTTTGATGGAGATTTGTTGCATTACTGGAATGGCAAAGGCTAAGGTTTTTCCTGTTCCTGTTTGGGCTATACCGATAATATCTTCTCCCTCAACGCCAGAAGGAATAGCTTTTTGTTGAATAGGCGTCGGAATTGTGTATTTAAGGTCTGTTAGATGTCTTAAAATGGAGGGATCAATGCCCAGTCCATGAAAAGTAGGTTGTTTAATCTTGTTATCTTTCATAAAAAAATATACGGCCAAATTCATTCCGGGCCGCATGGGAAGCTCTTTGTGGAAGCGAATTAAGTCAGTACTATGCCATTATTTTAAAGATCTGTCAATTATTTGGCTAAAGCCATTGCTTTTTATTGATTATTAGTATAGACTAATCCAAGTAAAATTAAAATACGAACAAAAGACATGTATGAGAAGTTTTGATTATGATGATCGCCAAGGCGGTGGACGCGGCGGACGAAAATTTGGCGGAAGAAGCCAGGGGCCAAGGAATTACGAAGATAGAGATTCTGGAAGACCAACAATGCACAAAGCAACCTGCACTGATTGTGGCCGAGCATGCGAGGTACCATTTCGCCCAACAGGAAGCAAGCCAGTGCTTTGTAGCGACTGCTTCAAGGGAAGTGATTCACGAAGTTCTGGCAGGCAGGATCGCGGACGCGATTTTTCCAGACCACGCTTTGATGACAAACGAATGTATGAAGCAGTTTGTGACAAATGTCATAAAACATGCGAAGTACCATTCCGACCAACTGGTGAAAAGCCTGTTTTCTGCAGTGAATGTTTTACCAAAGGTGACTCAAACGGCGGAGGAAAGGGTAATGACCAACTAGCCAAGCAAATTGAAGCAATTAACATAAAGCTTGATAGAATTCTAAAAGCACTTGCCCGAACATCTCCAGATTTGGACTTCAAGATCGATGACACAGAAAAACCTGTTTCAAAATCAAAGAAGGGTGGTGTGATAGTAGTTGCTAGCAAGGTTGGAAAGAAAGCTCAAGCTGAAGAGATTATTGAACCTGAAGTAAAAGAAATAAAGGAAAAGAAAGACAAAAAAGTAAAGAAAGAAAAAACTGCAAAAAAAGCAGTAAAGAAATCCGCCAAAAAAGCTGAGAAGAAAAATAAAAAGTAAATACAAAAAAAGAACCTGTTGAAAAACAGGTTCTTTTTTTACTCAAAATTGACTCAATAGCACGACAATACTAAAGACTGAAAAGAAAACAAAAATTAGTCCAATTAATATTTTTCTCCACCAAGATGCTTGGAATTGTTTGCTCAAGCTTCCACGATTCAAGAAAAATACTAGCGCGACGTGAACGGCCATGGCAACGGCATTGATGCAAGCGCCCAGGACAATTAGTGTTTTTGGTTCAGTAATGCCGATTAGAAAAAGCAGTATCCCAAAACTAATTTGAGCCCAAACAAAAATTGAATATAGTTTTGCTAAATGAGTGTTGCCGGTTTTCAGACAGGCGTTTTCTGCCATTATTCGTGAAGTCGAGTCCATAACTCCCAGCTGTGTTTGAAAGAGCATAATTGCTACTGCGGATAAAAATATAACCCCAACCCAATATCCAAGCCTTGACGCGATCACTGAGCCTTCAAAAATCACAAAGTTGATTCCTTGCTCAGCTCCCTCCACTCCAAAGACTGTTGAATACGACAAAAGCATTAGTAAAGCTATTGAAAGTGCCCCAATAAACCAAAATACAATCAAATGCTCAATGCTAATCCGCTTCCACCAAACTTTAAAATTTTCGTATGACTTTTCTGTTTGCTTAAAATCGTAACCCTCTAAACGGACTTCAACATCTTTTTTTGACGATCTAAATAGTCCACCCAACTTTTGAGCATACTTTCCCATGCCATATCCTTTTTCTTTCACATAAATAGATTGGGTTAAATTTAAATTACCACCAGCACCAGCATAAGCAAACGCGCCTAGGAATGTAGCTAGCACAATTCCTTCTGGTAAAAATCTATATCCGTCTCCAATACCTACCAAACCATGAGCTAAATCTATCCATTCTGTGCCACGCGCCAAAATAAAAACAAGAATAAAAATAAGAGGGACGCCAAGTATAATTACAAACTTTGTTATCCGTTCCACTAAGCCATAAACCGTATGTCCAGAGCTTAAGATGAGTCCAATAACAATAAGCATAGGAATAGCTACCCACCGCAAATCCTCAATTCCAATAATCGAACTAAAAACTCTGGCTGATGCTGAAATAATTCCCGGCAGACCAAAGCCAACAAAGGTTGAAAAAATAAACCAAATCGGTGCAAACTTCCAAAACTTGTTTATGCCAACAAATACACTTTCGCCTTTTACAAGTGCATAACGCTCAATCTCCATGTTAATAAAATACTGAAACGTAATTCCTAAAAGTGCACCCCAGGCAATACCTAGACCATAATTTGACGCCAAGTACGGCCAAAGTATTACCTCACCCGACCCCAGGCCAAGTGCCAGGATAACAAAACTAGGACCAATAAGTTTACGCAAGGGAAGTGGTTTGGGAAATTTTTTCATATGCAATAAGTATATCAAAAAACCAACAAGAGTTTCACTGTTGGTTTTTTGTGCGAAGATTTATGTATCAGCCAAGGTTGTGACAAGGTTACGATCAATAAATCCCAAACCGCATGCACTCTGTTAGCAGGTGTAAATGTTAGGTGGTTAAATTAGCACCTTGCATTCATCTTCTAGAAAATTCTTTATTATTTGAAATTTATAAGGCGACTTTTTGAGAAAATCGTCAATATTTATGTTGATTCGTTTATCAGCAGGGGAAACATCTGACAAAGAAATCCCAAAAAACAATCTTTCAATTTTGGCAAAAGTAATTGCGGAAACGCACATCAGACAAGGCTCACAGGTACAAAAGATGTCGCAACCATTAAGATTTTTATTACCGACAACTTGTCCGGCTACCCCTAGGGCTTTTATTTCAGCATGAGCTGATGAATTTTTTGATTCTCGCTGAGAGTTATATGTTTTCGCAATCACTTCACCATTCTTAACAATAACAACGCCACACCTTAGTGGTTCCAATGATTTCATTGCCTCCTCTATGGCAAGTCTCATAAATTTTTCATTTTGTTTTTTGTCCATAGGAGCCAAGAATTAATTTGTATAACGTTTCTGGCTATGCGATGTTTGCGAAGCAAATATGGGTGAAGCGTAGCGGAACCGCATAGCCAGTGTTGTACGATGTAGCGAAAAACATTTTTCCCCTTATTTGCGCAAAAGGACAAGAGCTGGGCCATATTTTAAAGGAATTTCCTTGTATTCAATATTGAGCTCAGTTAGTTTCTTCTTCCATTTTTCCAGAGGAACCGCCCACAAGCCATCTGGCAGTTTTGGGCTGGTTGCTTTTATCTCTTCCTCGTCAAAAACATGAATTGCGACCCCACCGGACTTGA
>JAHILS010000041.1 GCA_018896835.1 Patescibacteria group bacterium
CCATAAGTATTTTTAATCCTATCAACAACGCTTAGCATACTCCCGCCATGCACTTCACTGTCAGTAAAAAGCTTTAATACATTATGGCTAGCAAAATCCGCCTTTACTTGATCTCTATTGCCAAGGGTTTTTTCTGCATCAATCTCCTTAAATCTTGTTTGCATTCTCTTAATCCGACCTTGAATAAATTTCGCATTTTCATCTTCTGGATTTTGTTGCAAAATTCTTTCTGCCAATCTTACATAAGCATTCACCTTCGCCTCTAATTTTACCAATCTTGCTTTTGCCTCAATTTCTGGACCCTGTCGCTCCATGCTATCTATAGACATATAAATATATAATAAAATTAAGTATCTTACATTAAGAATATCATATAATGATAATGCGATCAAATCGTGATCGTCTGATTAACCCGCTTTCCATAGCATTTCACACCACTACCACTTCCTATTGTAGGCCCAGAAATATATTGACTTTCTCTCATTTTTGACATACAACTTTCATGCGTTCACGCCGACTGAAGGCGTGCGTAAACACAGGAGCAGATATGGAACGGCAAGAAATCCACGATAGGATCAGAAATCACTTCTATTGGCAAGGTTGGCAGGGCTATTGCTTCGACACAACTGCTATCGACGCCTGCAACAGCGAGACAACACTGGTCAGCATGGGTGTCGTCGATGATGAAGGACTCGATACCGTGCTCAACATCATCAAAGGCGTATACGGCGTTCAGCCCACGGGCATCACGCTCGAGACCACGTTCGACCAGCTCGTCGACGCAGTGCTCACCCTACTGCCTTGAGCCCAACTCAAGGCACACCCCTCCCCCCGGACCGGCACGCGGTTCGGGGGTTTGACGTTTTTACACAGCCCATCACATACCGCCGACCGCATTCCTTTGATATACTATCCCCATGCACGGAGGATTACTTATCGCCTATGCAAATCAATCTACAACACCGCAATCGCGGGTTGCTCTTTTTGTAGAAAGCGAAACTCGGTTAACGTGGACGTCACTATTTGCTCAAACTTTTCCGCAATCAAACATTTATTTAGTCGGCGGAACAGTACGCGACGTCCTTCTTGGACATCTGCCGAAAGACATTGACTTGGTTGTTCAAGGCGTACCAGCTGATCAAATAGAACGATTTCTAACTACCCAAGGCGCAGTGCGCTTTGTGGGAGAACGCTTTGGAACTTTTAAATTTGTCCCGCACGGTTGTCGTAATCAGGAACCAATGGACATTGCTCTCCCTCGTACCGAATCTATCGGCCCAATACACGGTAGCGGGCGAAAAGACATGGCAATAAAAAGTGACTATAAAATTTCTATCCAAGAGGATTTATCACGTCGTGACTTTACGATTAATGCCATTGCCTACAACTTACAAACAAGGGAAATAATTGACCCTTACAATGGCATGATGGACTTACAACATCAGGTAATTCGAACTGTCCTTGACCCAGAAAAACGATTTTATGAAGATGCGACCCGAATTCTACGTGGGCTTCGCTTTGCCTCACAACTCCGATTTGGGATTGAACAACAAACATGGCAGGCAATACGGGACAACATGGATTTATTGAACAACAAAATTATTACTGACAGTGGAACTTATAAATATGTAATTCCAAGGGATGCTATTGGCAAAGAATTTGCGCTTGGTTTCGTCTCACACCCTGTTCACACACTTATGCTCTGGGAAGAATGCGGAGCCCTTGAACAATTTATCCCTTGGCTTTACCAACAAAAAAAGGCTGTATTAGAAAATGGTAAAACCGCCTTTGAAAAAACAAAAGAACTTTTACATACTTTGGAACGACCAAGCTTTTTGGAGCATCATAATCTAGACGCCATGCACCCCAACGTTCTAATCACAGCTTTGAGTATTTTTTCACAAGAACAAGATAAAGCATTGCACCTTTGCCGAGATCTATATTTACATCAATTTCCTGTTTCGCACTGGGCACATGTGGACTGCCAAAATGTAGAATGGCTCATAGATCACATTCATATTTTGGAGGAACAAGATCCATCAAGTATGCGACCGAGCATGTTTGAGAAACTTTTTTGTTCACAAAAAGGTCAGCAACTTATCGCACTTGTTCACGCTATTGAGTTAATCGCTTCCCGTCATTGCGCCACAACCCAGCGCCTTCATACTGCGCTTGCGCTCTATCACCATTATTTTGATAGCTTCTATCCAAAACTTCTTTCAGGCAAAGACATTATCGACCTTGGAGTCGAGCCTGGCATTAAAGTCCGCGAGCTAATGGACAAAGCCCGCGACGCTCAACTTGTTGGCAAAATAAACACAAAAGATGAGGCAAGAGCATATATTGCGTCACTCGTCTAGGACAAGGACAGTAAACGTGCTACTCTAAACTATGTAAAATAATATGGATATTTTTTGCATATTCTTGTTTATCTTAGCCTTATACATGATTGTTTTTGGCTATCTGAAAAAAGATTCATCAAAGAAAATGCTTGGTTTTATTTTTCTTATCGCGGGAATAGGAATATGTTTAATCCTATTTCTCGCCTCAGCAGCTAAACCAATATAAAACATATGAGTGATTGGATCTTCTATATACCAGTTGGATTTGTGTGGTTTATTATTTTTTGGATTGTAGGTGGGGTAATTTTTTCCATCGCCGCACTATTTAAGGTAGCAAAATTGCGTAAGGCACAATTTAGTTGCTTGTTTACAATTACCTGCGTTGGATGTGCATATGGAGCAACACATAGCGCTTTTCTAATTGGTAATAGTCAAGTCGGCGCATGTCTTAATCAGGCACAAGACATTTTCGGAAAATTTGCATCAGTAATTGCTTGTGGCATATTCCCTATTACAGCCATGGGCATTATCTGGTTTGTAGCTCTAATGCTCGTTGGCGCAGTTCTTTTATACATTTCCAGAGCAAAAAATCAGTCATGGGTCGACAAAAAGCTTGATGAAACAATCCCAGAACCAATTTCACAAATTAGCGAGTTTCATATTCATTGACAAAACTCAAAAATTGCCATAAAATCTTTTTGAAAATACGGATCCGTAGCTCAGTTGGTTAGAGCATCGAGCTTATACCTCGAGGGTCGCTGGTTCGAGTCCAGCCGGATCCACCAGACAAAAAACCTCCAGACTATCTGGAGGTTTTTTGTCTGGTGGGCGTGAGAGGACTCGAACCTCTGACCTTCACAATGTCAATGTGACACTCTAACCAGCTGAGCTACACGCCCTTTTTTGTAAGGAAATACTACAATAATTTAGCAAAACGCGCAACGCCCTGTGGGAGCACAGGGCGCAAGAAGTTATCGAAAATTACAATGAAATATCGTCAGGCAACCGTACCCGCCACTTCCCGCACCAGTAATCAAACGGACGGAGAAAGTTGCAACGAGTCAATGCCATGAGTAGAGCAGTCGGCTCCAGTTCGACCACGATCCAGGTCTCCCTATCGCGAACCGCAATCGCGATCCCATCACCATCGCTACCAGACGTCCGAATAACGTGTGCTGGCATGAAGTTATTCATGCGAAGGACGCGTGGCCCTTCGCTATAATACATAATCTTGCATTCCTTCTGCTTAATGTGGACAGGTCCACAGTGAGCATATGGATGCAATCTAGCATCTCGCCCGGGGTTGAAAGCCCAGAAGCTCGACTTGGCGCAATGCGAGAGCAAGCTCATATCCCTGAGCATCTGCAACACGCGTCGTCCCGAGATTCCGTCAACACGGATCACGGTGGCATATCGATTAATCCAGGGTTCGCGCAATGTGAGGCGGAGATGCAGAGCACTCTCTTCCATCACGCACACGCTCACCAAGGTGAGATCTGGGAATCGCCCCACAAACCCATCACCCTGCTTGCAGGACACGAATACATTACCCCGCGATTCTCCGAGAGCTTGGAGGAAATCGAGCATGATCGCTCCATGGTTGGTGTGGAAAGGACGATTTAAATTAGCATCAATTTGGCAATATAGTCAATAACCTTAGCTTGATATAAACGCTCCAACATGCCATACTTTGCTCATGAAAACAGCAAAACTTACAAATTCCACGCCACAAAGACTAGATAGCACACTGGCAGGATTGCTTGGTATTAGCCGGGCACGCATGGAAAAAATCATCAAACAAGGCAATATTTTGGTAAATAAATCGCCAGCAACAAAGAAAACCATGGTCACGAAGGACGATAAGGTTGAATACGATCCAAAACTTATTAGCGTTAAAAAGCCAAAAATAGAAAAAAAGAAAATTAATTTGGAAATTTTATACGAGGACAAAGACGTGATGGTCGTAAACAAACCTGCTGGACTGCTCATTCACCAAACAGAGTCAAGCAATGAAACAACGCTTTTCGACCTACTTGAAAAGAAAATAAAGCATTTTAGTAAAATTGGCGACAACCCACTGCGAGGCGGGATCGTTCACCGTTTGGACAAAATGACTTCAGGGGTGTTGATTGTTGCAAAAACCCAAAAAGCGTTTGAACACTTAAAAGCACAGTTTAAAAATAGGGCTGTACAAAAAAAGTATTCAACCCTAGTGCATGGCACGATGGATAAAAAACATGACACGATCGCACTTTCAATTGAGCGCTCAAAAACAACTGGGCGTATGGCTGCCAAACCAGTTTCCCAGGGTGGCAAAGAAGCGATCACACATTACACGGTTGCCAAACAGTATCCACATCACGCATTACTTGATGTTATGATCGAAACCGGACGCACAAACCAAATTAGAGCCCATATGTTTGCCATCAAACATCCAGTAGTTGGCGATAAACTTTACAAACAAAAATTTCAAAAACTACTTGATATTGGTCGCACATTCTTGCATGCTCGTGAACTAACAATCACGCTTCCAAACGGACAACGCGAGACTTTCTCTGCTCCACTACCAGATGAGCTTGAACAAGTATTAAAAATGATTCCAAAAATCTAATCCACATTAGTGACGGTCGTCACTAATGTGGATCGAAATGAATATTTAAATCCTATGGACTACCAAGAAGCATTGGAAAAACTAAAACATACTTCCCCATTAAAAATCACGGTCAGCGGTGATATTGGAGCTGGAAAATCAACCTTTGCCAAACATCTAGCTGAAATCTTGGATATCCCTCGCATTTACATGGGACAATTCATGCGCGAGGAGGCTGCTAAGCGAAAAATAACCTTGGATGCTTTAGGCAAACTATTTGAAAAAGACCCAGAGCTTGACCGCCAGCTCGACGAGCTACAAAGCGAGCGATCACGTTATGTACAGCGGGGTGTATTTGAAGGTAGAACATCTTGGCATTTTGTTGAAAATCCAACAGTAAAAATCTTTCTCTCTGTTGACCCCCAGATTGCCACAGAACGCATTTGGCAAGACCGCAGTGACAAGCGCGACCAATACAGCACCATCGAGGCATTGCATAAAGCCAATCAAAAACGCAAAGAATCAGAGATTTATCGCTACAAGACTTACTACGGAATCGATGTTTATGATACTAATAACTATGATTTGGTCATTGATACAACCGATTTGGATATTGACCAGGTCTTTGAGCAGGCTGTAATTAAAATAGCCGAGTATGTCGCTTGATACATCAACCGCGCGTCGCGAACTGCCATCGATTTTGCAAACTAGCCGAAAGTCAATTGCTCAATAGAGCATTTTTATAAAAACATAACTTGTAACAATAGCCCTATGGACAGGATGCTGTTTTTTTGTTAGCATTCCTCGTTGCCATTAAACACTGTGGCACAGCCGGCAACGGGGTCTCGTTGCACACCATTTCCATGGAGGTGCCATGCGCACCGCTCTCGCGTTCATCATCTTCAGCCTCATCATCGCCAGTGGCTGTGCCAACTCGATGGTGATGACGGCGTCCGACCACGACCTGAACTTCCACACCTCGACCGACGCGGACAACTTCTGCGCGATGGCCGACATGGGCTACACCATCGGCTATCGTACCGAACAGCCCAATCCGTGGTCGGATCAGCCCTTCTGCCTCAGTGCGAAGGGGCTCTTCATCATCACGGAAACGAAGGACGGCAACGACATCAAGGTCAGCGACAATCACTGGATCGAGAGCTCGATCCAAGACACCATCTGGATGGCTCGTCCGGATCGACGCGACCCCCACGTGGCGCTGTCCGATCGGCTGGTCAACTCATGCCCGGACAGATCCGAACCGCTCGCGATCATCC
>JAHILS010000042.1 GCA_018896835.1 Patescibacteria group bacterium
GCACGAGATGTGCGGGCGCTGCGGTGTCGAGTAGCGCGAGGGCTACTTGTGGAGCTTGAGGCCGTGCTTCTGACGGAAGGCCTCGAGCTTCTTGTTCTTTTCGATGCTGACATAGTACCGGATCAGCAGGCGCAGTTTGTTGCCCGGCGCGCGGACCGGGAACCAGCGCCGATTGCGTCCCCAGCCGTCTGAGCCAAGTCGAGCCCTTCCGACCGGGCACTCCCAGCTCTGTATCGGCCCGATATCGGCATACGCCCCCCAGAGCCAGGTAATAGGGAGGGCGTCCGTCTGCTCCAGAATCAGGGGCTTGGAACCCCGACAGTTCTGGCCGTACTGGTACGTGACGTGCTTGGCCGTGTTCTCCCAGGCCATGAGGTCGTCCGAGACGTCGGGCACAAGCTCGGCCGTGCGATGCGCGCGCCACACCATCTCGATGTAGGCGTTCAGCGTGGCATTGTCAGCGTGCTTGCGCAGGCGTTGGGCGAAGACCGCATTTCGGGTCCCGGGATCCTTGGGGTCCAAGGCGACGAAGTGCAGGTCGTTTTCGACCGGACCGAGCGACTTGCAGAACGCGCGGATGGCCTCGACCACGGTGTCGAACGCGCGCTTGAGGTCGTCGCGCTCGATGAACCGGCTGATGTGGTGCCGGTAGTAGGTGTTGACCGCGTGTGGCCAGCTCTCAACCAGCTCCACTTCAGCGCGGGTCATCTGGACGAACAGGGGGGTGAAGGTATCCTGGCAGGCCAGGACAGACCTCGACTCCCTCTTATTTTCCACCAACGCGAGCAACAACATGCCTCGGTGGTTGGTGGCCAGGGCCAGTTCGACCAGGCGTCCGTAGGCTTGGGCCCAGTCGCTTCTGGGCATGGAGCTGACCATGTATACGAACTGTCGCCAGTTCGGCTCCATGCGGTCAGCTTGGACCTCGGCCACGTAGGCCTGAAACAGTTGATCCAGTTTCCCGTGCCTCGCGGCCAGGGCGATGGCGGTCTCAGGATCATCCCGGAGGATGTCCAGGAGCGCCGTGGTGTTGCCGTTCATGTCGTTCTCCCGCCAGTGCGTTCATGCATCTGGCATTTGGAGTTCGGTGTTGGGTCTGGGGAATCTCCCAGTCAACCGAAGAAAAATATACTAAAAAGGCTAAAAAGTCAAGCATTTGCGTGATTTATCTTTGCGTGTTATCCTATGGCTACTGGATGAATCTCGGCCTGACGGCCGGGATCGTTTGTTAGAAGGGGGTGGGGTGGCTCCATATATGAATACTTCTTTGAAATATTAAATATAAATCAATTAATAACTTGTCATTCCTGGCCTGACCGGGAATCTCCGGCGAAGCCGGACCAGGCTCCGCCTGGCATCGGAACTATCGAACTCGATAAACGCTGGATCCTAGCTCTATGGCTGGGATGACGGAACAAAATCATATGGCATCAGAAATTGAACAAGCAATACGTTACGTCTGCGAGGAAAAAGGACTTTCTTATGAGTCGGTTTTGGAGACAATCGAAACAGCCTTGGCTGCCGCATACCGCAAGGATTATGGAAACCGTCAGCAAAATATTCAGGTGAACTTTGACCCAGCCACTGCTGGCATCGACGCCTTTGACGTGAAAACCGTTGTTGAAGATATTTCTTTGGAAGAATTGGAAGCAATTCAAGAAGAGCAGGCTAAGAAGGCGGCTGATCGTGAAGCAATGGACGCGGCTCCAGAAGAATTACGTCGTCGATCAAAAGAGGACGAAGAAGCGGAAGAAGGCGAAGATGGTCCAAAATTCAATCCCAAAACTGAAATCATGATTTCAGACGCAAAAGTTTTGAAAATGAGTTCCCAGATTGGAGACGAATTGCGCATACCATTGCCAATGCCAGGTGAGTTTGGACGAATGGCTGCCATGACAGCCAAGCAAGTTATTACCCAAAAGCTTCGTGAAGCTGAGCGTGAGATCATCTTTAATGAATACAGAGAGCACGAAGGTGAGGTGCTAATTGGAACTGTTCAGCGCAAAGAAGGACGAGTTGTTTTGGTGGATATCGGAAAAACAGCCGGAGTTATTTTGCCAGCTGACCAGGTTCGCTCAGAGCATTATGATTCAGGGCAAAAAATAAAAGTTTTTGTTCGAGAAGTGAGCCTTGGCGCTCGTGGTCCACAAATCTTACTTTCACGGTCAAGCGCTGAGCTTGTTAAAGCATTGTTTGATATCGAGATCCCAGAGATTGCTGATAATATTGTGGAAATCAAAGCAATTGCCCGTGAGGCAGGGAACAGAACAAAAATCGCAGTGTACACTGAAGATGAATCAATCGATCCAATCGGATCATGTATCGGTCAGCGCGGAGTGCGAATTCAAACAATTATTGCTGAGATTGGTGGTGAGAAGATTGATGTTATTGAATGGTCGTCCGAACCAAAGCAATTCATAGAAAATGCTTTGTCACCTGCGAAGATTGATTCTGTTGAACTTGAGGAAGAAGAAAAGACAGCAGTCATCCATGTTAATAAAGATCAACTTTCCTTGGCGATTGGACGCGGAGGTCAGAACGTTCGTTTAGCTTCCGAGCTCACAGGTTGGAGAATTAGCGTGCGTGAAGATGCGGAAGAAGAACTCAAAGACGTTCAAGAAGATGCGGAAATTGAAGAAGATGTTAAGAGTATTGAGGAGGATTCGGGTATTGTTGAAGAAAGCGTTGAGGAAGAAAGCCAGACTGAAGTGTCATCAGAAGAATTAGCCAGCGAAGAGGAGGAAGAGTCAGAAGAAGAAGTTGAAGAAATAATTGAAGGAAACGAAGAATAGGCCTATGGAATTTTTCTTCACGATTTTTTATCAGCCGTTGTATAACTTACTTGTTGGTTTTTACGATCTTTTTCCATCTGCCGGCATGGGTCTAGCAATCATCTTGGTAACGATTCTTATTAAAGTTCTTTTGTTTCCATTTACTTTTAAATCTCTGCGAGGGCAAAAGCAGATGAATGAGTTGCAACCGAAAATCGCCAAAATCAGGGAGGACTACAAGGACGATAAAGAAAAAATGGCAAAAGAGTTAATGTCGGTTTACAAAGATAATAATGTAAATCCATTTTCTTCCTGCTTGCCATTACTTATTCAGCTACCGATCTTTTTTGCTCTTTACCGAGTTTTGCGTGATGGGCTCGGGCAGATTAATACCGAATATTTGTACAGTTTTGTGCATGCTCCAGAATCAATAAATTCAATATTTTTGGGTATAGTTGATTTGGCAAGCATTTCAATTCCATTGGCTGTTTTGGCAGCTATTGCACAATATTTTCAAGTTAAACTCACCATGGTTCAAAAGCCTGTTTCCGAAGTGAAGAAGAGCGCGGGGGCAATGGATGAGAACATGATGGCAAACATGAATAAGATGATGTTGTACTTTATGCCAGCCATGACTTTAATGATCGGTTGCACTTCAATGCCAGGAGGAGTAATGCTTTATTGGCTTTCCACAACATTTATCACGATTTTGCTCTACAGAATTTTCCTTAATAAGCCAAAGGAAGAAGAGAAGAAGTGAAAAAAACCGCGCGTGAAAGCGCGGTTTTTGCTATACTATTAGTAATCTATGAAATCAAAAATATTCCGCGGGATTGTTTTCTTTTTAGCTCTGGCTATTGGTTTGGGGGTTTTCGGATATCTTATTTGGCGTGAAGGTTGGGAGAATATTGTCCAAACACTTATTTCATTTGGTTTTTGGCCATTTATTGGCTTTGTAGTTTTATCGCTTTTAAACTTTGGGCTTTAT
This sequence comes from Patescibacteria group bacterium, assembly GCA_018896835.1. Taxonomy (GTDB): domain Bacteria; phylum Patescibacteriota; class Patescibacteriia; order UBA9934; family UBA9934; genus UBA9934. The sequence continues at coordinate 3,760 of JAHILS010000042.1, forward strand.
AGTTGGCGGTGGCAATTAATTTTAAATCACAGCGTTGCTAAAAAACAGCGATTGTCGTTTTGGCACATGTATCAACACCGTATGGCTGGATTTGCCGTAAGCTATCTAACTCCTGTTGCGCAAGCTGGTGGTGAACCGGTACGAATTGGTATGCTTATGACCGACGGCGTGGAAAGCAAGCGGGCAACAAGTTCGGTGATGCTCGACATTACAATTGAGCTGATGGCATACATTTCATTTATAATTGCGGGCGTTATTTTGGCAGTGATTACCGGATTGAGTTCTGCCAACACGCTTATTGCTATTGGTGCTGGACTGATTGTTCTACTTGTCCTGTTAACAGGATTTTTATTTGGAGTTGCCAAGGGTGACGGTTGGATTTCAAAACTATTTTTAGTTTTTAGACTTAACAAGATTAAGTCAATGAACAAAGTTGAGGGCTGGATAAAGCAAACAGAGGGAATGATGACTGGACTTTTGCATGCGAAAAAATCATTTTTATTTCTAATTGCCATTCTTGCCATTACTGTTATTTCCTTTAGAGTAGTGGAGGTTTTTTATCTGGCCTTTTTCTTTGATGTTAATTTGTCTTTTGCCCAAGCATTTCTAGTTAGTACATTGCCTGGCATCGCTTTACTTTTGCCAGTGCCAGCTGGGCTCGGAGTTTTTGAAGGTGGATTTGCTAGCTTGTTTACCATATTATCTATACCACTTTCGGCTGTTGCCTTTGCCCTAGTTATCCGACTAAGAGACACAATTTTTATTGGTTTTGGTGTTATTCATCTATTGCGCAAAGGTGGCAAGGTGGTGCAAGATGTAATAAAGAAACGCTCCTATGCCTCCAAGGCCGATTGAAAAAGATATTCACAATACACTGGCTTATTTTGCCTATTCTCAATATCCGCTCACAATTTTTGAGTTATTTAAGTGGCAATACAAGCCAGAGCGAGTTTATGGATACCACGAGATCGAAGACATGGTAAAAAATTCATCGTGGCTTTCAAAGCGCATCGGACATTTTGAAGGAATGTATGGTCTTGGCACAAACGGTGAGGTTGAACAACAAGTCGCCAATCGTAAACGTCGATATTTAGATTCGGTAAGGAAGCAACGTAAAGTACAAAAAGTCGTTCGTTATGTATCTCGACTGCCATGCGTGCAGGGAATAGCAATCTGTAATTCTTTATCATTTCATTTCACGCGCGAGAAGAGTGATATTGATTTGTTTATCATCACTTCACGCGGTCGACTGTGGAGCGCAAGATTTTGGGCAGTTGCTCCATTGTTATTTTTACGGCAAAGACCTGGTGAAACAAAAAAAGATCCAGTTGATATGAGTTTTTTTCTTTCAGAAAATAATTTGAATATCGAACATTTGTGCATTGGTGACGAAGATCCGTATTTGTCTTTTTGGATAAGAAATTTAATGCCTGTTTATGGCAGTGCCGAGCTCTGGGATAAATTTTTTACAGAAAATAACTGGACTCATGCATTATTGCCAAACGCTCACGTTCCTAAAAGGGCATATCAAGTAAGGTGTGGGTCAAGATTTTCAATACCATTTTGTCCAATGCCAGAGTGCTGGTTGCGCGTACTGCAATTGATTAGATTGCCAGGCAAAATTAAGTTATTGGCCAATTCTGATACTTGTGTTGTTATGGATGACACAATGCTTAAGTTCCATACAACCGATCGGCGCGCAGAAATTGCCGAAGCATTTGAAAAAAAGTGTGTTTAATATTATGAATTTTAAGGAGGCTAAAGAACGTTTATTACCATTTGTTTTACCTTTAGTTTTCTTTTTGTTGCCTTGGCAAATAAGGTGGATTTTTTCCCAACAGCTCATAGCGGGCAATGCTTTTGAGTACGGCGTGATAAGTCTTTACGCGGTTGAAGTTCTTGTTTTTATAGCTCTCTTGCTTTATGGCCGTTTGAAGATTTCTGCAGATTATCAAAAAGTGATTGGATTTGCACTGTTGTTTTTACTTTATGTTTTTGTTTCTAGTTTATTTGCCATCAATCATGCTGTTGCCTTCGGGCAACTAATACATATCGTTTTTGCGATTTTGTTATTTTTACTTCTGTTGGATAAAAGAACTAACTTGCGACATACAGCTTTGGGTTTTGTGCTTGGTTTGGTAATTCCGTGCTGCTTGGGAATGTGGCAGGTTGTAACTGGTGGGTCGGGAGCCTCGACTATTTTAGGGCTTGCGCATCGCGATGCGCAAACGCTTGGTGACGCAGTTTTAACTCTGTCTGACGGAGTGCGTATTCTGCGAGCCTATGGAAGTTTTAGTCACCCAAATATTTTCGGCGGATATTTAGCTGTTGGGCTTTTGAGTTTTTTGTTGTTCCCGACGTCATTGTCGCGAGAGCACGGACCCATTAGTTGGAGTTATTTTTTGAGGCCATTGTTTATACTGATCCTAATTATTAGTTTGATAATCACTTATTCTCAATCAGCTTGGCTGGCAGTTGTGGTTGCATTTATCTGCGGATTATCAATGTGGTTGTTTGTTTCTAATTCCAGTTCTAATGATAGTAAGAGAAAAATTCATCTAAGCAGATTTTTTGGTCAGTGGTCTGGCAGTGAAAGGACGTTGAAGTGGTTGGCTGGTTTTTTTGTAGTGATTGTGATGTTGGGTTCTATCTTGGGAGTGCAGGCGCTTAGCCTAGCAGGCATCGGACAGACTTCGATCGCGCAGCGCGCAGAACAGTATCAACAATGGCCTCAAGTTGCGGTTGGGTCGTGGGTGCTTGGTTCTGGACTTGGAAATTATACTTATGCGCTTGAAGGGGTTTACCCTGGAAAATGGTGGTGGGAGTATCAGCCTGTTCATAATGTTTTGTTGTTGGTTATCGGGGAGATTGGGATTGCCGGATTGGTAATTTTGATTTCTTGGTTTTTCGCGATAGATAAATTCAATTTTTCCAGGTTTCCCAAGCGATCCGCGGTTGTGGCTATGTCTATAGGTTGTGCACTTTTGATAATTGCTGGGCTAGATCATTATTTGTGGACGCAATGGTCAGGACTAGTATTAACGGTTTATGTGATGGCAATGACTGTTAGGATTGAATAATGTTGATATTGAGGGGATCGAGTGGGATGAGAGGGAACGAACATGTCCAGCACCGGGTGCTGGACATGTTCGTTTTCGCGCCAAGGCTCGCGTTTTTTGAGTTATCCACTTGTGTTGAGTTTTGAATCATGATAGCTTCACGCGAATTTTTTTAGGCTTGTGTTTTACAAACAAGAATCCGACCAGGCCCAGGTAGGGCGATGGTCGGACACGGCGCGGGGAGTTTGAGCGAGCTTGATGCGATTTATGGTTCGTTTTTCCAATTACGAAGCGATTCTCCGTAGCTCGCAACAATCATGAATGCACCATAGAGTAGTTGCGCTATGCAAAGGATCGTGACCGTGTCGCGCATAGAGCCATGTAGCGCAATGACGCATGCCAGGAACATCGTTGCCAAGGCAAGAACGATTAATGCTGTGGCGGCTAGATATTTGCCTGGTTTGAGGGTCAAGTCTACGGAGTGGTAGCGCGCGCCTTCCATTTTGCTCAACAGGAATGCGGCGACCGTGATGAATAGGATCAAGCCATAAAGCCTGTCGGTCATCAACCCTGCGATGAGCACACAGACCATAACGGCGTTGGCCACCACGGTGTTGCGGAACTGGCAGAAGACGCTGGTGAGGAGGGCGGAGAACGCGGACATGGGTTGCTCCAGAGAAGGGGTGACGTTGCCCTGTATTTGTACTAAATATCGAGCGAAAACGCAACTATTTATTGACAATTTCACGCTTTTCGCTTAAGCTTTGCCCAGAATTAACCAATAAAACCTATGAATTTACGACCAATCTCAGATCATATTATTTTAAAGCCGGCTGATAAGGAAACCGTGACTTCATCAGGAATTATCATTCCTGACACGGTGGAGAAGGAAAAACCGGAGCAGGCCGAGGTGTTAGCTGTTGGACCCGGCAAGATGCTTGAAAACGGACAACGACAAGCTATGGAGGTTGCTGTCGGTCAAAAAGTAATGTTTAAAAAATGGTCACCTGACGAAGTTGAAATTGATCATCAAAAATATCTAATAATTAAGAGCGAAGACGTTATCGCGATAGTGGAATAGTTTATGTCAAAACAAATAACATTTAACGAAGACGCACGTAAGAAATTAAAGGAAGGAGTTGATATTCTGGCAAATGCTGTTCGAATTACTCTTGGTCCAAAGGGACGCAACGTTATTATCGATCGCAGTTATGGAGGACCACTTGTTACAAAAGATGGTGTAACTGTTGCCAAAGAGATCGAACTTGAAGATAAGCTTCAAAACATGGGAGCAGAACTTGTCAAAGAAGTTGCTAGTAAGACAAACGATGTGGCTGGAGACGGAACAACAACAGCAACGGTTTTGGCTCAAGCTATGGTTGACGAAGGAATGAAATTGGTAAGCGCCGGTATTGATCCCCAAGCATTGCGACGTGGTATGGAAAAAGCAGTGCAAACCGCTGTTGAGCAAATTAAGAACATGTCAGAAAGCGTTAGTGGAGACATGATTAATCAAGTAGCTTCAATATCAGCTAACGATCCTGAGCTAGGAACAACGATTGCCCAGGCGATGCAGAAAGTTACAGACAGTGGCGTGATTACTGTTGAAGAAGGTCAATCATTTGGAATTGAGGTTGAGGTTGTAGAGGGGATGGAGTTTGATAAAGGTTATTTGTCGCCATATATGGTGACAAATCCAGAAAACATGACCGCGGAATATGTTGATGCTCCAATTTTGGTTACTGATCAAAAGATAAGTTCAATCCAGTCTATTCTTCCACTTTTAGAAGCGATTGCTGGCACAGGAAAAAAAGAACTTGTAATTATTGCTGAAGATTTAGATGGTGAGGCTTTGACAACTCTGATTGTAAACAAGCTTCGTGGCGCATTTAATGCGCTTGTAGTGAAGGCTCCGGCATTTGGTGATCGCAAAAAGGCAATGTTGGAAGACATTGCGATTTTGACAGGTGCGACCGTCGTTAGTGAGGAGCGTGGAATCAAGCTCGAAAGCATCGAACTTAATCAGCTCGGAAAAGCAAGACGAGTTATTTCCACGAAAGACAAAACAACGGTTGTTGATGGCGGAGGTGATAAAGCAAAAATTGAAGAGCGCGTTATTCAAATTAGAAAACAGATTGAACAATCAACGTCAGACTTTGATTCAGAAAAACTTAAGGAACGAATGGCAAAGCTTACAGGGGGTGTTGCAGTTATCAAGGTTGGTGCAGCTAGTGAGGTTGAAATGAAGGAAAAGAAAGCTCGCATCGAGGACGCAGTTCATGCTACCAAGGCAGCTATTGCTGAAGGTATTGTTGCTGGTGGTGGAGTTGCACTTATCCGTGTACAAAAAGCACTTACTCAATTAAGAGTTGAAATTGAGCGCACTGACAAAGATGAATCACTTGGTGTGGGAGTGATTGAGCGCGCGATTGAAAAACCGTTATTTTACATTGCGCAAAATGCTGGCGCCAAGGGTGACGTTGTAGTAGAAAAAGTAAAAGCAGAATTTGGGTCAGCAGGATATAATGCGCTCCGTGACGTCTATGAACCTGACATGATAATGGCTGGAATTATTGATCCAGCAAAAGTTACCAGATCAGCAGTTGAAAACGCAGCATCGGTCGCGATGATGATATTAACAGCCGAGGCAGCAATAACTGAATTGCCAAAAAAGGATAGTGACTCAGAACATGACCATGGTGGCATGGGCGGAGGCATGGGCATGATGTAAAAATAAAACACCCAGAATTGTAAGGGTTCTGGGTGTTTTTGTTTTTCTGGTGAAATGATCCTTATCTTGCTATACTATTGTCATAAATTAACCAAACAAATATGACTGATACAACGCCTGTGATTGATAAAAAAGATGTTGAAGACAATAAAGTGCTTGCAGCGCTTTCATACGTCTTTCTTCTCTGTTTCATTCCACTTTTACTTGCTAAGGACTCGAAGTTTGCTCAATATCATGCCAAGCAAGGTCTAGTACTTTTCATTGTTGAGGCCATTGTGATGATTGCTTCAAATATATTCATTTTCATCCCAGTGTTTGGATGGTTAGTGATTATGGTTGCTTATCTACTTGTTGCTATTCTTGCCATTATCGGGATTCTCAAAGCACTTGAGGGAACATATTGGGAAATGCCTGTGTTGGGCGAGTACGCAAAGAAGTTAAAAATCTGAGCTTGAAAAAACAATAAAGACAAGGCATTATGGCCTTGTCTTTAGTTTATGTCACTTATTGATAAACAACTTCAGGAATTGCAGGAAAAAGCCCAAAATGCTTGGGAGATGTTGCATTTAGATGCTTCGCAGGAAAGAGTGCATGATCTTGAAGTTCAGATCAGTTTGCCAGATTTTTGGAGTGATCAGGAACAAGCAAAACTTATTTCTCAGGAAATCTCACAACGCCAGGCTCAAATTGAAGTTTGGCAATCTTTACTTACCGAGATTCAAGACGCGCTTGATTTATCAAAGCTTGCTCAAGAGGAGGTAAATACGCATGTTGAGTTGGAAGTCGAAAAAACCGTTAAGGATTTACAAGAGCGTTACGCAAAGCTTGAATTGCAAACTTTGCTCGCCTGTGAGATGGACGAGAATAATGCGATTATATCAATTCACGCGGGCGCTGGTGGAACAGATGCTTCCAACTGGGCTGGCATGCTTTTGCGTATGTTTATTCGCTTTGCCGAGTCGCAAGGTTGGGACACTGACGTTTACGAAGCCTCGGAAAGTGAAGAAGCAGGATATAAAAGCGTTTCGTTTAGTGTGAATGGTAGGTTTGCTTATGGCATGTTAAAAGGCGAAGCAGGAGTTCATCGACTGGTACGCATTTCTCCGTTTGACGCTGAGAAGATGCGTCATACATCTTTTGCACTTGTGGAAGTAATTCCTGAACTCACTGGACTTACTGACAAGAATATTGCGATTGATGAAAAAGATTTACGGATAGATACATTCATGGCTGGCGGTCACGGAGGGCAAGGAGTTAATACAACTTATTCGGCTGTGCGTATAACTCATATTCCCACCAACACTGTTGTTACTTGTCAGAATGAACGTTCACAATCACAAAACAAAGAATCAGCCATGCGAGTTTTGAAATCACGATTATTTGTGCGCATGCAAGAAGAGCGGGCGGAAAAATTAGATGAACTCAAAGGCGGGCACAAGTCGCCACAATGGGGGAATCAGATCCGTAGCTATGTTCTGCACCCGTATAAATTAGTAAAAGATCACCGGACAGGATTTGAAACTCAAGAAGTTGAACGGGTATTGGAAGGTGATTTATTACAATTTGTTGAAAGTTATTTACGAGAGCAAGTAGCCCAAAAATCTAATTAGACAAATATGCAAAAACAAAAAACAGTAATAATCACGGGTGGGTCTGGATTTATTGGATCACATTTGGCAGACGCCTTAATCGAGCAGGGGCACAAAGTTGTGGTAATTGATAAGGTGAAGCCAGAAAAAAATCGTCATAACGATCACGTCAAATATATAAAGATAAATATTCAGGACGAAGACGTAAAAGATCTTTTTAAAAAGTATAAGCCTGATGTTGTATTTCACCTAGCCGCCCATTTGCATGATAGGGAGTCGGTTGAAAAACCAGTAGTCAACGCTATGGATAATGTTATTGGGTTAATTAATGTTTGCGAAGGCGTGCGCGAAAGCGGTCAGGCAAAAATTATTTTTACTTCCTCGTGCGCAGTTTACGGCCCACAAGACGTGTTGCCAATTGACGAGCAGGTCAATCCAGTGCCATTAACGCCTTACGGGATTTCAAAGCTCACCGGCGAGAAGTATTTACATTTTTATAATAAAACATACAACATTCCGTACGTAGCCTTTCGACCGGGTAATATCTATGGGCCAAGACAAGATTCTAGTGCAGAATCAGGCGTAGTTGGCATTTTTTCCTCAAGACTTTTAAAAGGCAAAACAGCAATTATTAATAATAATGGAAAAACAACCCGAGATTATGTATACGTAGCCGATGTTGTTACAGCCTTAATCAAGGCATCAGAATTAGACTATGTGGGAATTTTAAATCTGGGAACTGGCATACAAACAACAACTATGGAAATCTTTGATTATGTTAAAGATGCGGTTGGCACAAGGGCAAGTCATGATTGGAATGAAGCACAGCAGGACGCAACAAAGTATATGGAGTTGTCGATTAAGAAAATAAAGAAGGAATTAGACTGGGAACCAAACACAAGTCTTAATGAGGGAATCAAAAAAACCGTGGCTTGGTATCGGGAAAATATTTAATATGTTGCAAATCACCGCGCATGATATCGATCGAGCACTTGCATGTTTACAAGACGGTGGTGTGATTGTGTTTCCAACAGAGACTTCATATGGGATTGGGTGTGACGCAACAAACGCTGATGCGGTCGCGCGCGTATTTACGATCAAGGGTCGACCAGATGATAAGGGCACGCCTTTGATTATTCCTGACATAGAATCAGCTTTAATGTTTATTAAAGTTTCAGATAAGGCCCGTGAGTTAATGGATAAATATTGGCCAGGTGCACTAAACATTATTGGGCCTGTTGCAATTAATTCGCCAGTATCTGATAAGTGTTCTCAGGATAGTACCCAGTCAGTGCGTGTATCTTCTCATCCATTTTGTGCAACTTTAGCTAGGCGTCTTGGAAAACCGATCGTGGCATCAAGTGCAAACATATCCGGCCAAGATGCAATATATTCAATAGAAGAAGTTAAAAAAGTTTTTTTGGGCAGGCCCGACAAACCTGATTGCGTAATTGATGGTGGCAACTTACCAAACCTTCCAGCATCAACAACGGTTAAGGTTATTGGGGATAATGTTGAAATCGTTAGGCAGGGAAGTGTTGAGATCGAGTCATGACCCCCTCCAACTCCCCCTTGTCAGGGGGAGAGTCGGGACTCAATTCCCCTCCTTTCAAGGAGGGGTTAGGGGTGGTCAGCGCAAGGATGGGTGGTAATTGAAAAGTTGAAATAAGGAATGTAAATATGCACAAAAAATCCTATGGTCAGCATTTTTTAAAAGATGAGTCAGTGATTGATAAAATTATCAAGTCTGCTGATTTGAGTTCTAAAGATTTTGTGGTTGAAGTTGGTCCAGGCGACGGCGCACTTACCCATCAGATTACAAGACTTACTAGTCCTACTAGACCTATTCTTATCGAAGCCGACTCTGACTTACTTTCGAATTTGCGCACGCAATTTCCCAAAGCAGAACTCATCCATGCAGACGCAGTCCAAGTTAAAATTGACGAAATAGTAAAAAATAAACCTTGGATATTTATTAGTAATCTTCCATACAATAGCGCTAACGCGATTTTGATGAACATGCTGACTGCCAAAAATCCGCCCAAGCGTAGTGTGGTGATGGTGCAAAAAGAAGTGGGGGATAAGATGATGGCCAGGCCCGGGGATATGACAGTTTTATCAGTTGCGGTACAGATGTACGTAAAACCTACTCGAGTGTGTGTTGTTAAGCCGGGTTGTTTTCAACCCCAGCCCAAGGTTGATTCAGTTGTGCTTAGACTTGATAAGGTTGAAGCCCTAGATAACGCAGAAGATATAATTAAACTAGCAAAAATAGGATTTTCATCCCGTCGCAAGCAATTGCATCGAAATTTGGCCGACGCTAAAGTTGCCAGGTCGGACGCCTTAAAAAAGATACTGCAAGAGTTAAATCTTTCACCAACAGTTCGTGCTCAGGAGCTTTCGACTGCTCAATGGATAAAAATACACAGCCTGTTGAAAAAATGAGTACAAGATGTGCTCATTTTTTGATATACTTGTTACTAGTAAATCTACAACATGGAAAATGAACAAAAGCGAATTATTATTCGCAGGACTCGACCTTCGTTTACAAAAGAACAAAAGGTCGGTTTTGCCGTTATTATAGGTGTTGGTTGCATAGCGCTTTTGCTTGGTGGTCTTTATCTTGTCCGCCATATTGCCAGCCCGTTTTTTATTGAGTACTCGGGTGATATGTATATTTCTCAAGCTCAACAAGATGCCCTGGAAAAAGAACAGCAAAAAGCAAAAGATACAGATGGCGACGGGCTCACAGATTATGATGAGTTGTATGTGTATGGATCATCTCCATATTTAATGGACACTGATGGTGATGGGTACACAGATCCAACCGAGGTAGCCAATAAAACAAATCCAGCTTGTGCGGTTGGTAAGGACTGCTCAGGAATGGATACAAGTTCACTAACTTCAGGATTGTTTGACGACGTTTTGCCAGTTGAAGATTCCTCAGCGTCTGTTAGCACACCGTCGCTTGAAGAAATCCAACAAGCAATTCACGGACTCACTATTGAAGAAATTAGAAGTTTATTAGTTGAGGCTGGTGCCGATGAGCAGTCACTGGCTGGTATTTCTGACGAAGATTTGCAAGCAATGTTTTTGGACGTTATGTCAGACTTGGAAGGGAGCCAAGACGTTAATCAACCACTTGAGTAAAGTAATAAGTAATTATGCGTAGACAAGGAGTAAAAAAAATTCTGCACGGCGTGATCGCTGTTGTACTGCTATGTGGCATTAGCTTTTCAATAGCGCCACGTGTTAATGCGCAAGCAGCGGTTGTGGCCACAAATCCTGACATGATTCTAAAAATGTCGATCCAGGATATTTTAAAAAAGATGGCATCAAGCTTAAAAGACGCTCTTGTTTCTTCCTTGTCAGCCGAAATGGTGAACTTAGTTTCAATGATGGCCAATCAATTGGCATCAAACACAGCTGTCTGGATTGCCTCGGGTGGAAATGCGGAAAGCCCACTTTATAACGTTCTGCCAGCAAAAGATTATTTTAAATATGCAGGCGCTCGGGTAATCTCTGAAGTTTACAACGACGTTGTGCTGGAAAATTTAGACGAGGGGATGTGGCCAACGCTTAATGTTTATATAAATACAGATCCCCAAGTGCTCTCAGCAATCCGCGCTGGCATTAAGTCATTGGCTGTTAGGCCAGAAATTTCATTTGAATATCCAAGCATTAAGAATAATTGGGCAGGATATTTAGCAACCCTAAGTGCCACTGATATAACTCCAGAAGAGAAGACTGCTCAAGTTCTTGCTGTTATGGCCCAGGCTTTTAATCCAAACGTTAACGAGCTTTCGGCCATTGCACAAGTAGAAATGTATGCGCTTAATAAGTCACAGTCAGAAGCATCTTCCGAAGAAAAGCAATTATTAGCCAATGATGGTTTTCAAGCCGTTGTTCATTACATAACTGGCCAGGTCGAAACTCCAGCGTCTTTGGTTAAACAACAAATAGAAACTTCGTTGGAGGTACAGGCAAAACTTCCGTTTGAGTTAAACACATCGCTTCTGGCAAACTCAGACACGCTTTTATCTATTGGAATGAACGCTGGAACGATTTTTACCAATACACTTTTTTCAAAACTCATGGATAAGTTCCAGAGTGGATACCTTTCTGATATATCAAGTCCAGCCAATCCATTTGATGAAAATAGCACGGTTAATTATTCGCGTGAGCGGATTGTTGAGATTTTTAGAAGCATTACTACTTTTAAGCCTCTTGAGATTACAGATTATAGTTTATTGTCAGACCTGGTTACTTGTCCGGCTTTGTTCCGTGGTTCATCTCGAAACATTTTTAACTGCGCGCTTGATTCGTCTTTTGCCTCGGCTATCACGTTGGCTCGGACTGGGAACATGCTAACTTTGCAAGACGCGATTGATGAAGGCTACATAAAAGGTAACTGGCCTTTAATCCCATCTTCTGACACTGCAAGAAATCAAGATACAAAATGTTATACATACGGTTTTTGTCATAGTAACTTGGTCAAGCTCCGCAAGGCCCGCATTATTCCAATTGGCTGGGAGTTGGCGGCCGAGTCTGATAATAATTCTGACTCAAACCCAGTCACTTTACAAGAAGTTATCAATGGATTTTATTCATGTAATGCTGACGGTGAGTTAGACGATCAGCATCCATGGTGCCATTTGATTGACCCAAGTTGGGTGATTAAATTCCCAGAAACTCAATGTCGCACGCTTGCTTACGGGCAAATACTATCATCAGCTGGAACTGATGAGCGTGCACAAGAGTGTGTTGATATTCAAAGCTGTATTTCTGAAGACACAAACGGAAATTGTGAAGGAGGTTACGGAGCATGCGTGCGGGAAAAAAATGAATGGCAATTTAGGGGGGACGAGTGTCCAGAACAATACGCAAGTTGTTTGTCTTTTGAATCAGAAGCAGGAGTTCCAGTTGATTTTCTCACAAACACGCTTGATTACGGCGATTGTAGTGCATCAAACATGGGGTGTTTGTGGTATGCAACTCAGAAAGAGGACTCGGCGAGCGTTTTTAATTGGCCAGAGATTTTAAGTGTTGACGCCTCTGATATTGCGCCCGACGCTTATAAAAATAGAATTTATTTTAATAATGAAGTTATTGAGTGTGACAGCGAGGACGCTGGTTGTTCTGCTTTGTATGCCCGAGCCGATGACACAGCTTTAAACATGCTTTCCAACCCAAGCTTTGAAATGGATGAAAATACTGACGGAGTGCCAGATGGGTGGGTGATTGATGGCAATGTTTATAGCACTGACGGCACTCAAAAACGGACTGGAAATGATGCGCTTGATTTGGAAGCGGTGAGCGGTAGCGCTAGTCGCTTAGGTATTGTGTTGAAACAAAGTCAATTTTACGCTCTTTCATTTTACGCCAAAACAAATGGTACTGGTTCTGACACTGGCTATGCCTCACTTTCTATTTTAGATGAGAATGGCGTGCCAACAAGTATGTCAGCGCAGAGCATCAACAGTTCTTGCTCTGGAGATTGTCTGGTTGATTGTTATGTTCCTTCAACTAGTACAAGAACTGTGCAACTGGAAGCCGAGGTTAGGGATGATGGATTTACCCGTTTTGAATGCGTATTTACAACTCCAACTCTAGCTGATCGTTCTTTGGATTTAAATGCAGAACTTGTTTTGGAGGGGGACGTTGTAATTGATGACATTCAGCTTGAACAAAATTCAGATACAACTATCTTTACAGACGGATATAATAGTGATTCCTTAAATGCTGTTTATACAAAAATTGCGCCAGATTATTTGGGATGCACTGGTGCCAGCACAGACCCAGATGAATGTGACGCTTATGCGCAAACCTGTACAGAACAGGACGCTGGTTGTGGATTATACATTCCAGCCAATGGTGACCCGTCAGTTACTGCGGTTGTTAGTGAACTTGATATGTGTCCATCTGTTTGTGTTGGCTATGATACTTACAGGCAAGAACCAACCACCTACGAGGCAGACGGGGAATTTCCAGTCTATTTTATCGCTGACTCAGCTGATAGTTGTTCAGAGTCAGCAGTTGGCTGTACTGAATTTACAAATTTGGAAACGGAAGAACGTGAATATTTCACATATTTGCGAACTTGTTTAACAGAATCACAAGCCGACGCCAACCCAGCTGGAAACAGATCAGCTACGTATTACACCTGGGAAGGGTCAGATGAAGAAGGGTACCAGTTGCGTACCTGGCAGTTACTTGA
>JAHILS010000043.1 GCA_018896835.1 Patescibacteria group bacterium
AGCAATACACCATCACCTTTAAGGTAGGTGAATCTTGCGCCAGAAATTTTGGCAGCTCTTTCTGAGTCGATTATTCCTAGTTTGTCACCGATTTCTAAATGATCTTTAGTTTCAAATGAAAATTCGGGAATGTCACCGACTGTTTTGATAATTTCATTTTCCTCTTCGTTTTGGGCAACTTTTACGTCTGGCAGTGCTGGGTTAGGAATTTTGTGTAAGAGCTCATCTAACTCTTCAGCAAGTGGTGTTAATTGAGATTTAAGATCATCACCCTTGCTATCAATTTTACGCATGTTCTCAATCAACTGCGCTCGGTCCGAGTCCGTTGCTTGAGGTATGAGCTTTGATGCTTCATTTTTTTGCGTTGCTATTTGCTGAATTTCGTTTTCCAAAGATCGTACTTGTTGATCTAACTCAAGAATACGGGTGAAATCAAGTTCAACATTTTTAGCTTTTGAGCTATTGCGAATAAAAGATGTTTGTTCTCGCAAAAGTTTTGGGTCAATCATATTAGTTATTATCTGTATTTCTAAGAAGTGATGATTTGAATATCTGAGGATTAAACGGCTTTAGTTTGATGATTGGTATATTAAGTTTATTGCTTTTTAGCCATGTTTGTATAGCTAGCTTTAGTTCTGTTTGATCGTATCCAATTGCTATAACGTTTGGTTTTTCAAGTTTAATTGCAGTAAATTTTCCTTCAATTAAATCACCTTTAATGACTTTTGTTATACCCTTGATTGATTTTATAACCTGCATCCTGTCATTAAATCCTTGGACTGGTGACATTCCTTTTCGTTGTCTTACAATCTCGTCAAGAGCAAGGCAAACAATTATGCTATAGCCTTGGTTTTTTATTTGTTCAAAGAGATTAATGTGTCCTTCGTGAAGCCTGTCAAAGGTTCCAAAAACCAGTGCAGTTTTCATAAATTATTCTTTTACTTCTGTTGATTCTGACTCTTCTATTGCTCTTGGTTTTAGAGTTGGAAATAGAATTACGTCTTTGATAGTGTCTGATCCTGTTAAGAGCATAGCAAGTCGATCAATGCCTATTCCATATCCAGCAGTTGGTGGCATTCCATGTTTGAGGGCCGTTATATAATCCTCGTCTATTCTTTGTGCCTCCTCACTTCCCTGCTCTCTTAATGATTCTTGCTCGCGGAATCGATCCTCTTGTTCTAGCGGATCGTTTAGCTCGTTAAACGCATTGCACATCTCCATTCCCATAACAACAAGTTGCGCACTAGCACTGTAGAATGGATTATTCTCACGTCGTTTTGCTAGTGGTTTCATCGCCGATGGATAATCTGTCACAAACACTGGCTGAATTATTTTAAGACGTGCTCCGTGCTTATATAGAGTATCAACAAGTTCGCCATATCCGTAAATATTTTGCACATTTATTCCGCGTTCAACCATTATATTGCGCAGGTCTGTTTCGTCTTTATATCCATCAAGATCTATGCCGGTGTGTTCAAGGATTACATCTCGGAATGTCTTGCGCTCAATATTTTTAAATGAAATTATTGTGTCTGCAAATGTGATTTCATCAGATCCGCTGGTTACTGCATGTAAAGCTGTTTTTACTAGACCTTCAAGATGATCAATGAGGTTTTCAATCGTTGCATATGCCCAGTATGCTTCGATTTGAGTGAACTCTGGATTGTGTTGTGTGCTAATTCCCTCATTCCGAAAACAGCGCGCAAATTCATATACTTTTTCAAATCCGCCAACAACTAGACGTTTTAGGTAGAGCTCTGGAGCGATTCGAAGATAAAGGTCGGCATGCAAAGTATTATGATGGGTGACAAATGGCCGGGCGTTTGCGCCTCCTGGGATTGGTTGCAAGATTGGAGTTTCAACTTCTAGAAAATCCTGAGCTTCAAGATATTCCCGCATCGCTCGGACCATTTTGGCTCGAGATTTTGCAATAGCCATTGATTCTTCGTTGGCAATAAGATCTAGATATCTTTGGCGGTAGCGAATTTCTTGATCTGTCAGTCCATGCCATTTTTCCGGAAGTGGTAACAAGCTTTTAGCTAGCATTCTGGTTGATGTGGCTTTAATCGATTGTTCGCCACGTTGTGTTAGAAAGACGTTTCCACTAAATTCATAAAAATCGCCAAGGTCTGCCATGTTGTGAAATTGTCCAAATATATCGTCTCCAAGGTCCTGCTTGTGCAAAACAATTTGGACGTTTCCCGATGCATCAGAAAGATTAATAAAGCTAATTCCGCCGTGTTTGCGGATAGCCCGCAGGCGACCACAAACTGTAATTTGTTCTTTATTAGCTTCAAGTTCATCAAAATTATCAAGAACTTCCTGGCATTCATGTGACCTATGAGCTCGGGATGGATATGGATTTATTCCATTTTCACGGATTTCGCCAAGACGTTGACGTCTTATCTGTTC
>JAHILS010000044.1 GCA_018896835.1 Patescibacteria group bacterium
AAACAGAGTCAACTATGCCGATCAAGTATCCATCATTAGCTACAACGGCAAAGCCTTCTTCAATTTGGTTGTGTGATCCCTGGTCTATTAAAATAGTATATTCCCCAGATTGTGAGTGAGATAGAATTCTAGCAGTAGTTATTTCATATTCTACCGTTTGTGAGTATCCAAGCAGTTGCTCTAATTCTTGGACACGTTTTTCGAGCTGATATGTATATGCTTGGTCTGTAACTGCTTTGTCGGCAATTGATTTGTAGTTTTCGATCTGTGAATGTAAAGATTCTGAAGATGAAAATGTTTGAACAAGAAATGTGTTCAGCGTTATGCTAGTCGAATACAATCTTGATTGAACTGCCTGAGCTACGCCTGAAATAGGCGTCCATCTTACTAATAAGAATGTAAATAAGGCTACCAGGAGTATCATTGCTATGATCTGTACCGGCCTTGTTATTTTTGAGGTTCTTCTTTGTCGAAATAAGTACATTTTTATGCGTATGGTTCGTCAGACGTCGAAGGTATAGCAATTTCTTTAAGTAATTGTTCGTCTTCTAGAAGTGCCCCAGTACCTCGCACGATTGTTGTTAGTGGATCTTCCGCAATTCGTACAGGGACATCAGTTTCCTTAGAGATAAGGTGGTCTATCCCACGCAAAAGCGCACCTCCACCACATAGAACAATTCCGCGTTCGTATATGTCGGCGACGAGTTCAGGCGGTGTTTGCTCGAGGGTTGACTTGATATTTTGAATTATTACTTTTACAGATTTATTCAAAGCCTCTCTGATTTGTCCGTCTGAAACAAGAATTTCTTTTGGAAGTCCAGTCATTAGGTCTCTGCCCCGCATTTCTATTTCTACCAAGTCTCCTAATTGTACCGCGTTTCCAATTCGACATTTTACGTTTTCTGATACTTTATCTCCAACAAAAAGGTTGAAAACATCTCGTATATATTGGGTTATATTTTTCGTCATCTCGTCGCCGGCAATGGATAGTGATTTCCATGTAACTACCCCGTTAAGCGAGATAACAGCTATTTCTGTTTTCCCACCACCGATGTTTACAATCATGTTCCCAATTGATTCTGATATTGGTAAACGTGCTCCGATGGCGGCTGCTATTGGTTCTTCTACAAGAATTACCTTTCGAGCACCAGCATTTATAACCGCATCTTCAACAGCTTTTCTTTCCACCTCAGTGATTTCTAGGGGGACATTTATTACGACTCGTGGTCTTGGGACGATGGTAAATTTGTCGTCGTGAATTTTATCAATAAAAAACTTAAGCATTTTTTCCGTTACCTCAAAATCAGAAACAACTCCTTTTGTTAGTGGGCGCGTTGTTTTAATGTGTGGCGGGGTTTTGCCCATCATGTCCTTTGCACTATGCCCAACAGCCACAATTTGATTTGTGCGTTGGTTAATTGAAACGATCGATGGTTCGTTAATAACAATCCCCTTTCCCTTAACATAAAGCAGGGTATTTTCAGTACCTAGGTCTATGCCTATATCCTCGGAAAATCGACCAAAAAATGTGTTCAACATAAGCTCTACTTGAGCCTATATTTTATCCCAAGACTGGTCTTAATTCAAGAGGACTTGTTGGTTCCCAAATCGGCTGAAAGTGAGATAAATTCAATAATGGAGATAGTTAAAATAAGTAGTAAAAGTACCATTGTTGAAAAATAGCCTTTTGAAAGTAGTATTAGCGAGGTTTCAAGTAAGATGGCGAACAAAATACCCTGCCTTAAAGATATACGCATCATGGATTCAATGGTGGTATGTTTTTTTCGTATGATACGGATTAGGGTCGCTAAAGTCGCGAGAAAACCAATTAAAGTAACAAAAAGTGTTAGGTAAAAAGCCAGAAATCCAAACGCTCCAGTAGTTGCAGGGTTAATACTAATAAGAACAATTAACCAAGCGCAAAATGTTATTGCGGTCCCTGATGCTAGGAAAAGTATGTATTGTTTTAAAGACATGCTCATATGACATTATACCAGAGTGTCGGCTGAATGATCGAGTGCATGTGGATCAATTTTCACAAAAATATTTTCGATTATCGCTGAAGGTATTTTTTGCTCGATTTTTTCCTGCAACGATGCACGAATTGAATTTGCTAAATGAGCAGATGCACTATGTCTACAGGCGATGGTTAGTGTTTTGTAGGTAAAAGATAAAACCCGAATGTCCTTAAGAAATTGAGGTTCGATCAAGTTACATAGTATGTTATTGCCTTCTCTGACTATCAGTGCTGATTGAACCTGCCTGCCAATTCCGTGACGGGAAAGAGTGTCGGAAATAAGATTGCCCATTGGAATGGCGTGCTTTCTGTGCATTCTGTCTGGTCGTTTTTTTGTATACTGACCACTATTGTATTTATTTGTATACATATCATTAAAATGCACTTTCCTGACAGATGTCGCGGAAATCACAATGTTGACAGTGGTATCCTGGGCTGGCTTGAAAATCGCTTTTTCTTACTTTATCAACAGAATCAATAACTTCGTTAATTAGTTTTTGTTTTTCCTTTTCATTCGGTTCAAAGCTAATGCTTGAGTTATTTTCAAGATAATGATATGTAGCTTTTGTAATATTGAGTGCTGGGTCAAAACATTGTGAACACGCCAGCGCATAGAGAACTAACTGTTTTTTTTCGTCCCATCCTAGTTTTTCTTTTGGTTTTCCAGTTTTATAATCTATGATTTCGTAGCCATTTTCGATTTTATCAATCCTGTCAATACGTCCCTTCATGGAAATATCGCCTATTTTTAAAGTAAAATCTTTTTCTAAAAACTCAATTTTTGGCAAGTTTTGTTTCACGATTTCATAATATTCGGCAAGAATGTCTTTTCCTTTTTGATGGTACTCTTCTCTAATCTCTGAGTCAGGGTACCACTCATCTATCCAACAAGTTTCGTACAACTCCAGTAGCCTGTCTTTTGCAGGAACAGTTGTTGGCCTAGCGTCTTGAACAAACATTGATGTTTGCTCAAGGTTTGATAGATTGATATATTCTTTTGAAAATTGTTCCAAAGTATTGTGCATTGTTTTACCAAAACTCATCTGATAGCGCCCAAAAACTGGTACGCGTAGAATATGGGCAAATTTATATTGCAAAGGACATTTTGAAAAAGCAGCAATTTGCGTAAAACTAATATTTTTTGGTAGTTCATATTTACGAATTGCGGTTTCTGTTTCTTCATTTTTTTGTTCATCGATTTCTTTTACTTGATTGGCAATTTGTTTTTCAACGCCAAGCTCGTGGACGAAACGTGATAATTTTCGTTTTCGCGATCCACCGTAATCATCAGCTGAGAAAAGATATAAATGTTCTTTAGCGCGCGTCATTGCCACATAGAAAAGTCTCCGTTCTTCTTCGATGTGCTCATCCCGATCCGCACTTAATTGTATTTTGATAAGTCCTTGCGGGATCTCGATTGGATCTGATTTTCTTTGCGAAGGAAATCGTTGCTCAACAACGTTTACCAAGAATACAAATTTATACTCTAATCCTTTTGAAGCGTGGATCGTCATGATCTGTACTACGTCAGGTCCTTCGGTTGGGTCGCCAGAAAGTGCCCCAGATTCACCACTTGCCCGTTCATGCTCAAATTCAGTTAGAAAATGATGCAATGTTTTGTCATCATTGGCATATTCAAATTTTTTGATCCTCTCAAAGAATTTTTGCAAAAGTCCGTTTTCTTCAATTTGCTGTGTTTCTTCTAATAATTGAATATTACCAATGATGCCGGTTTGTTTGACTATCTCAACAAACAATTCGCTTGATGGTTTACGTTTGGCAAGAATGCGCAGGTCGGTGAGTATCCTTAATATCTCAGAAATTTTTATTTTGCCAGCGTCTGAAATTTCTGGAGTCTGTTCTAATACTTCAAAGAGCGATAATCCTTTTTTCTTACTTTGTAGTGATAATTTAGATATATCATTTTCAAAAATGCCAAGTTTTGGATGGCTTAAAATTCTATAAAATGATGGACTGTCGTATGGGAGTTCAACAACCCGCATCCACGCTAGGCAATCCAAGATCAATGGCTTTGTATATAGCCCAGATAGCGCTAGAAACTTGTAAGGCATGTTTATTTGATCCATTGTCTCAATGAAAGGCTCAGCGTGGGAGTTGGCTCGTACTAATATTGCAAAGTCGCTCCAACGGCAGTCGTATTCTTTTTTGAGTTGGATTATTTTTGCAACAACACCATGCAATTCTTCTTGTAAATTAACAGCATGGATGTGCTCAACCATGCCTTCTATACCAAGGTTTGGCTTAAGCTCTTTGTTTATTTTTTCTGTAAACTCCAGCCGATTGGGATTGTTTTTTTGGATTAAACTATAAGCATGAGCCAAGACTTTATTTGAACTTCGATAATTTTCCGTTAAAACAATTCTTTTTGCATTTTGGAAATCACTGGTAAAACTTAATATGTTTGAAAGTGATGCTCCGCGGAATTTGTAAATCGATTGGTCATCGTCGCCAACAACAGTAATGTTAAATGGCTCCTTTAATAAAAGTTTAACAAGTTCATACTGAGCGCTGTTTGTATCTTGAAATTCGTCAACTAAAATATATTTAAATTGATCTTGATATTTTTTGCAGATTTTTGGTCGTTTTTGAAAAAGCTCAATTGTGTAAGCTACAAGGTCAGCAAAATCCATCGAGTTGTTTTCCAGCAGGATTTGTTGGTATGTGTGGTACGCGCTAGCTAACTCTTTAATTCGACTAACCTCACCGAGCTCTGCTTGTTGCTCATCAGACGCTACACCTTCGGCTGAGTCTATGTTCATAGCCAAATTTTCTGCAAAAGAAAGATATTGCTCTGGAGTAACCATTTCATCTTTAATTCGAGAGAAGTGTTGCAATAGTGCGCGAATGAACCTGGTTGGATCTGATTTGGGGCGGTAATAGTCAAGCTCAAAACGATCGATATTTTTGCGCATTAGCAAGTAGGTATCAACTTCGTCTAGCAGATTAAATTCATGCGGAATGCCAATGTCCAGGGCATGTTGGCGCAAAATACGTTCACAGAATGAGTGAAAAGTTGAAATCCACATATCAACATAGCCGATTGGAAGCAGCTGATCAACGCGCTCTTCCATCTCGGTAGCTGACTTCTCTGTGAAGGTAAGGGCTAATATTTGCTCAGGCTTTGCCTTACCCTGTTCAATCAACCAAGCTATCCGCTGGGTGATAACAGTAGTTTTCCCAGTTCCAGCGCCAGCAATAATCATTAGCGCACCACAATCGTGCGTTACAGCTTCTAATTGCTGGCTATTTAAGTTCTCAAGCAAATTTTGACTCATACGTAACCCCATTTTACCACAAAGGCCAGCACCTAGTGCTGGCCTTTGGTTTATTCACATGTAATTGATGTTTTTTACTCGATAACCTCAATATTCGTCTGTTCCCTGCTCACGGTGTCGCCAAGGAGCATTATTATTTCTAGTTCTGGGTATTTTTTTGATAGTTTCTCTTTTGCCTTACGAAGTTCGCCAATGTGAAATTCTTTTTCTTCCTCTTTGGTCTCAAACTTGTCTGATCCGCCGTATGCTCCACAATCTGTATGGTTCATGAGCATGAGAGTCGATATTGAGTGAAGTTTTACTGAAAGATCAATTTGAGTTTCAACAAAACCTTGTTCTGTGTCGTTAATGTCTTTAACAGCTCCAGCCACACCAATAATGTCGGTTGTGTTAACCAGGTCGTGGGTTTCCAGGAAGTCTTGGATTGAAGGGTTAAGACGAAAATCCATGCAGTGAACAATGGCGTGGGTGCAAGAGTGTGACATAAGAATATTGATTAATTCTTGAATATATTAGCATAAATAAAGCAGAACGACCAGCCCTGGGTGGGCTGGTCAGCGAGAAGTGAGACGTACAAGCGCTAGGTTTGATTGAGGAACTCGGCGCTGATGACCACACTGTCCGGCGTGGTGCCGGAAAGATGCTGGATGAGCCCGAGCACCACGGGCTGCTGTCTGATGTAGATGCCCGTGTCGCGACGTATGCGCATTTGATTCTTGACGATACCGTCGTTGAGGAAGAGGGTTGCGGAGTCGAGGTGCTCGAACAGGACATCGGGATCTTTGAGATCAGCACCGCTCTCGGCGGCGCAGCCCTGATCGTGGCCGCAGACTACAATCACATCCACTCGACCTCCCGCCTCTTCGATCTCGTGGATGTTCCAGATGAGCTCATCCACGAGATTTACGCGTGACGACCCGGTACGGTCGTCGGGGATGATGTCGCGGGTGCCGGCCAGGAGTGGCGATGGGCCGGGCACGCGGTAGTGGTGCATGGAGATGGCATCTTCGCCCAGTTTGGCGCGGATCGCACTCTGCGTGGATCTGCGGCTTTCGTCGTGGCTGAGCCGTGGGTCGATGCATTCGATCAGGATGAAGGTGTTAGGGTACATGTGTACTCCTTAGTGCAGGTTTATCATCTCGCACAGCACTTGCTAAGCGAGGTGTATTTTTATCATTTTTATTGGCAAAAGTCAAAAAAAGTGACTGCACACGGCAATCACTTTTCTATTTGTATTACTTTCTTTTATATCTTCTTTCCCACGTCTCGATATTTGCCTTTTGATGCGACTTTGTAGCGGGCCAGTTCTCTTTCCATATGCACAAGGGCGTCGGCGTAGGCGACGTCGTTTTTATCTCTGGCGTCTTCTAAGCGTTTTTGGGCAAGCTCTTTTGCTTTTTCTATTTCCTCAAGTGCCAATTCTTCGGAGCGTTCAGCAGTATCAGCCAAAACTATAACTTTATTTCCAGACTGCACTTCTATCATCCCGGTAGAAACAGCTAAAAGTGTTTCATTTTTATTGTCTTTAAGTCGCATCTCGCCAGCACGTAATAATGAAACAAGCTGGATATGGTTCGGGAGAATGGTAATTTCACCACTTTCTGTCATAACCGAAATAGAATCAACCGAGTCCTCAAAAACTACACGCTCTGGAGTTACAATTTTTAATTGAAGTTTTTGCATATAGTTTTGTAGAGTGCAATTATTCGCCAGTAGCTACCTCTTCGATGCCACCTTTCATATAAAAGGCTTGTTCTGGCTTATTGTCATGCTTTCCTTCCAATATTTCTTTAAATCCGCGAACAGTGTCGGCGATTTTTACATATTTTCCAGCCGATCCTGTGAATTGTTCAGCTACGCTAAATGGCTGTGACAAGAATTTTTGGATTTTTCGAGCACGAGATACTGTTAGTTTATCTTCTTCAGAAAGCTCGTCCATACCAAGAATAGCAATGATGTCTTGTAAATCTTTGTATCTTTGCAAAACCTGCTGAACTCCGCGAGCAGTCTGATAATGTTCTTCACCAACAATGTTTGGGTCCAAAATTGTTGAGTTGGAGTCCAATGGGTCAACAGCTGGGTAAATAGCAAGCTCGGCAAGTGATCGAGATAGCACCACGGTTGAGTCCAAATGTCCAAAGGTTGTAGCAGGAGCTGGGTCTGACAAGTCGTCAGCTGGCACGTAAACTGCTTGAATAGAAGTAACAGATCCTTTTTTTGTTGAAGTAATACGTTCCTGAAGCTCTCCCATTTCTGTTGCTAGGTTTGGTTGATATCCCACAGCTGAAGGAATACGACCAAGTAGTGATGACACCTCAGATCCAGCTTGGGTAAATCGGAAAATGTTGTCGATAAACATGAGCACGTCGCGCTCTTCTTGGTCGCGGAAATATTCAGCCATTGTGAGCCCTGTTAAGGCAACGCGGGCGCGGGCTCCTGGCGGTTCGTTCATTTGTCCGAAGGTGAGAACAGTTTTTTCCAAAACACCAGATTCTTTCATTTCGTGGTAAAGATCATTTCCTTCACGGGTGCGTTCTCCAACTCCAGCAAAAACTGAATATCCACCATGTTCCTTGGCAAGGTTGTGGATCATTTCTTGAATAAGAACTGTTTTTCCAACTCCGGCACCGCCAAATAGTCCAGCCTTTCCACCTTTTAGAATTGGACAAATAAGGTCAACAACTTTAATTCCAGTTTCAAAAATGATCGCTTCGGTTGATTGGTCAACGAAGTCAGGTGCGAGCTTGTGAATAGAATCTGTTTGTTTTGTGACCACGTCCGGCATGCCGTCAATCGCGTGACCAGTAACATTAAACATGCGACCAAGGGTTTCAGGACCAATCGGTACCATGATAGGTTTTCCGGTGTTGGTTACATCAAGTCCACGCTGGAGACCGTCGGTTGTACCCATAGCAACTGTACGAACGACTCCGTTTCCAAGCTGTTGTGCTACTTCGAGCACTAAGATTGCGTCATTATTCTGAACTTCAAGAGCTGTTCGAATATCAGGTACATCGCTGTCTTCGAACCTGACGTCCACAACTGCTCCAATGATTTGGGATACTTTTCCTTTTGATTTTGTCATAGTTGTTATTTATTCAATCGCCGCTTTACCACTTGAGATTTCGGCAATCTCCTGGGTAATTGATGCTTGTCTAATGCGGTTATAAGTAAAGGTTAATTCTTTGAGCATGTCGTTTGCGCTGTCAGTTGCGTTTCTCATGGCAAGCATTCGGGCCGAGTGTTCCGAGGCGGCTGATTCAAGGAGCGCTTGATAAAGCATTGTTTCAATTAGTCTTGGAAGCATGCGATCAAGTACTAATTGTGGGTTTGGTTCAAAGAGATATTCGCAGGCTTGTTGTTCTTCCGCCTCTTCATGTTCCTTGCCAACACTACCCAATTCCTTGTTTGGAGTGCCAAGTGGCAGAAGTTCCATCACGTTTGGTTTTTGAGTAAGGCTCGAGACAAAGTCTGTATAGCAAAGGATCACTCGTTTATATTTTTTTGCCAGATATTCGTTCACCACCATTTTACCGATCGGTAAAATGCTTTCAAACGTTGGCTTATTGCTTAGGTTTTCAAACCGAGCAATGACATTAATTTTGTTTCTTGATAATGCGTCACCGCCACGTTTTCCAATAGCGATCGCTTCTATTTCTGTGCCATCATTTATTTCTTTGATCGAGTTTAGAGTCGCTTTGATAATGTTGGCATTAAATCCCCCGGCTAGCCCCCTATCTGCCGCTATAAGAATAAAAAGTGTCTTATTAGCTTGGTTATTAACTTCCAGAAGCGGGTGGCTTGATTTTTGCACAGCCTTTCCAATCGCGGCAATTGTGCTCCATGAAAGCTGAGAAAAAGGTCGGGACGCAGAAACTGATTGGGTTGCTCTGCGCATTTTTGAAGCAGCCACAAGTTCCATCGCTTTTGTGATTTTTTTGGTATTAGCGATTGACTTGATTCTGCGTTTTACTGTTTTTGCGTTTTGAGCCACAGATTATGCTTTTGTTTCTGTTTGCGCGACAAATCCTTTAATAAATTCATCGGCAAGTTTGTTTATTTCCTCCTTTACTTCATCGGTAATTTCTTTTTTTTCTACTATCTCTTTAACAAGATCGGACCCAGCTGTGTCAAGATAGTTTAAGAATTTATCCTCAAAGTTCTTTATTTGTTTGGTGTCGATTTGATCGAGATATCCCTGGTTAAGGAGTTGTATAAGAATAGACTGCTTAGCAAAGCTTATTGGCCTATATTGTGGTTGCTTCATGAGTTCCATCGATCGCTTTCCGCGCTCTAGTTGTTTTTTGGTAGCTTCGTCAAGGTCGGTTGCGAACTGAGCAAATGCTTCTAGCTCTCGGAACTGAGCCAAGTCAACTTTTAAGGTTTTAGCAACTGACTTCATGGCTTTTGTTTGAGCAGAAGATCCAACACGTGACACAGAAAGTCCGATGTTGAGTGCTGGGCGTTGTCCTTTGTAGAAAAGGTCACTTTCAAGATAAATTTGTCCGTCAGTAATTGAGATAACGTTGGTTGGAATATAGGCAGATACGTCACCTCCTTGGGTTTCAATAATAGGCAATGCAGTGATTGATCCACCACCAAAGTCTTCACTAAGTCGAGCTGATCGCTCCAAGAGTCGGGAGTGCAAGTAGAAAACGTCGCCAGGATACGCTTCACGTCCTGGTGGGCGTCGAAGAAGCAGTGAAATTTCACGATATGACCAAGCGTGTTTGGAAAGATCATCATAAACAATCAGCACGTCCTCACCTTTGTCCATGAAATATTCAGCAATCGCGCAACCTGCGTATGGAGCGATGTAGGAAAGTGAAGCTGGATCTGAAGCACCAGCCAAGACTATGGTTGTGTATTCCATAGCACCTTCTTTTTCCAAGCGAGCGGTTATGTTGGCAATCTTTGATTCCTTCTGTCCGATCGCAACGTAAATACATTTAACGCCTTCACCTTTTTGGTTAATAATGGCGTCAATGGCGATAGCGGTTTTTCCAGTTTGGCGATCTCCAATAATAAGCTCGCGCTGTCCGCGTCCAATCGGGATAAGTGCATCAATTGCCTTTAAACCCGTGTGCAAAGGTACTGAAACTGATTTTCGTGTAATAACACCTGGGGCAATTTTTTCAATTGGCTGGAAGTTATCGGTTGATATTTCACCTTTTCCATCAAGTGGTCGACCTAGTGGATCTACTACGCGACCAACAACCTGATCGTTGACTGGGATTGATAAGATTCGCCCGGTTGATTTAACTGTGTCACCTTCGTCAATTTTATCAAAGCTACCAAGAACAATAGCTCCAATGCTTTCTTCCTCAACGTTAAGTGCTAGCCCCATGACTCCACCAGGGAATTCAAGTAATTCCATTGATTTTGCCTGGGAAAGACCACTTAGTCGTACAACGCCGTCTGCAACCGAAAGCACGGTTCCCACAGATTCAACATGTGCGTCTGATTTAAATTTATCTATTTGCTTTCGTAGCTCTTCGATTATTTGTTGTTTTTGTGCCATATGCTTTATTTGGATAATATCGTTTTGAGTTTTTGCAGTTGTCCAGCGATTGAACCGTCAACTCTTTTGTCGTCAATGCGGATTATTGATCCGCCAATTAATCTTTCGTCAACTCTGCGTGTTATGTCGGCTCCGTAGGCTATTTTTTCGATTGCTTCATTTGTCTCTTGTGTGATTGGGTGCGCGCTAACTACTGTGATTTTTGAGGCGCCGTATACTTCCTTCCAGACTTGGTGAATAGCTTGTTCAATTTCTCGCCACTGATCGATTAGCTTTTCTTTGGCTAAATACTCAACTATTTCTTGCATGACTCCGGGAATTTTTGCGTCAGGAACATTCTTGATTTGCGAGACTATGGTATGAGCTATTGTTTTTATTTTAGCGTCCATACTAGATTAGTTTTCTAACTGTTTCTTCGGCTAGTGACTTTGATTTTGTTTCATCAACTTGATCTTGCAAAATTCTAGTAGCTGCTTTTAAAGCAATATCAATAATGTCTTTCCTTAATTCTTTCATCATGGCGGTTTTTTCATCAGCTAGCTGAGTCTTTCCTTTTTCAATAATGCGTTCCACTTCGTGTTTTGCCGAAGCGATTATTTCATCTTGTCTTGCTTGACCTTGAGCATGAGCTTTTTCAATTATCTCCTGCGCTTGCTTTTGAGTTTGTGCGATTATCTGTTCTTTTTCTTTTTCAATTTCGCTGACTCGCTTTTCGATTTCATCAGCCTGTTTCATGCTTTTTTCGATTTTCTCTGATCGTTCATCAAGCATTTTTACAATTGGCTTATAAACAAACCTCCAGAGAATAATAAGCACGATCAAGAAGTTGATTAGCTGTGAAACAAAGATTTGGCCATTAATTCCAAATTGGCCAGCAACTTTTGCGATTGGATTTTCTCCAGACTCTTGCCCAACCTCTTCATGTAGCTCTTGACCTTCAGCTTCTTGAGCCTCAATGCCAGTTATTTCCAAGTGTTGTT
>JAHILS010000095.1 GCA_018896835.1 Patescibacteria group bacterium
CTTTCCAGTCCAACATATAAAAAACAGATCTAATAAATCCAATCTGTTTTTATGGCTCGCCCAGAAGTAGATACTCACTACGAGTGGCAGTTATGAAGTGAAACCAAAACAAAAAGCGACCAGTATTTCTACCGATCGTCCTTCTTGGCTCCGAATACTGAACGGGTTGAGAACCGGAAAGCTAGCCTACATCAATAACAAATAAAGATCTGAAATATCATCAATTACTTTGTATGTATCATAAGCCGAATACTGACTGGCGCTTGTGATTTCGTCATCAAACTCAAAGTGAGAATAAAATGCATCGCTCGTCACAGCTATGTGATTTACCCAATCTTTTCCATATACAGATCCATTCATAGACTCGATTTCTTGCGCGACTTCTTCACTAGCTATTGGACGCAACGCACCGTTGGCATCAACAGCATAAACAATCGGAGAGGTTGCAAACTTTAATAATTGCAAACCCGGTCTATACGAGACAGAAAGACCTAGATCGATACTAGCCATATAATCATCTGAAACCTCCAATACGCTCGAGAAATCATCAAACCATCCATAAAACACATCTTCATTTAAAAATGGATGGCGCACACCATGTTGATCAAGGTAATATACTGCCTTGCATGGATCGTCAACGGTCTCACCCCCTTCACAGACTGTTTTTATCAACGCACCAGAATCAAAATTATACTTATAAAATCCTGCATAATTAACAAATCCATCAGTATAAAAGTCACTCATGCCAAATCCGTACAATGTATCCTCATCTTCGTAGCGCAATTGATAAATGGCATTTTCTGCTTTCCATGGCTCATTTTGTTCAAGTGCGTAATGATCTAAAATATCCCATGTTTCACCCCCGTCTTCTGTAATATATGTCTCACCAAAACTTGTAGAGACAACTCCATTATTTAAATCATAGAAATCCATATCAAGTATATCAGTGTCCTTTTCCCAGTATTTGTACATGTCATCGGCAAATCTATCTTCAAAGTTTGTAACTTCGCTCCAATCATATCCTATGACCGAACGATAAATTTTATTCTCTGTGGCAGCATACAGCCAAGAAGCATGATCAATAACAATATCAATAGCTATAACATCATCTTCGAGCAAATAATATTCTACCCAAGAATATCCACCGTCAGTAGATGTCAATACCACACCATTTTCACCTGCCGCAACTATAAAACCATCATATTCAACAACATCAATTAAATCTGAGTTAGTCGGGGAATTTACACTAAACCACGAAGCTCCATAATCTTGAGTCATCATTATCAGACCCTCATCTCCAACTGCAACAGCTCCTGATTCTGATATTTTAGCCATTGCATGAAACTCAACAAAGCCATCAAAAGCAACACTTTCGTAATCACTATTTTGATAGTTACCTCCTGTCTCTGAACATTGCCATGTAAGACCACCGTCATTTGAATAAACAAATTGACTATCACCTTCCTTATAAGAGAAAAAAGTTGATTCGTGATACGATCCCGTAATAACAATATGTCTATCATTAAAGACAATTATGTCATTGGCGCTGACATTTTTTCCAATATAAGTGCCTAGCGTGGATTGTCCTGTGGCTCCAAACCAACTCAAACCCCCATCCAGAGTTTTAAAAACAGTCCCCGAGGTTCCAGCCATATAGCCCATGGAATCATTAATAACTCCAGCTAATGCTTTATTACTAGGACCAAGCTCCATAACTCCCCAACCTTCTGCTAACACAGCAATCGGAGTTAATGCAATGAAGCAAATTAATAACAATAATATTTTTTTCATATAGTTTCAGACTTAAATTATAATCTAATGATAAAACAAAACTCGAACCATTGCTAGTTCGAGTCCCACCGGCTTGGAATACTGAACGGGTTTAGAATTGTTTATCCAAATATTTTTCTAAATAATTTTACTATTCCTCTCGTTTCCTGTCCTTTATCTACCTGCTTACTCACCGCATCTATATTAATTTCCTCCTCACTACCCGTTTCCCCTTCTGCCTCTCTTGTCCTACGAATTATTTCTTGTTGATCTAAATTTAACCTTTCAATATTTTCAATTTGCTCTCTAAATAATTCTTTGAGACCGACGATATCTGGCAGTCTCTCAACATCCTCCTTTATTTCATCTATCCGTTCCAAATTTTTCGCGCGTAATGCTTCGTCACCAAAAGTTTCATAATAATCATCTAAATGACGCGCAACCTTCTCTAAGCCTCGGTTAATTAACATTCTCTCAATTTCATCTACATCGGACGTACCATAAATCGCCAACGCCCCTTCTGGATTATTTGCTACACCAAATTTATTGCTTCGTGATAACTGATACATGTCGCTAATCAATCTCCTGGCACTTGGCAAACTTCTTATGCTTCCATTGAGTTGGGCTCTATATTTGTCGATCACAGCGTGATGCATCTGTATACATCTTGCATCTGCCACATCAGAATCACGCACCTGCCTTTTTGTCAGATTAGCCTCTCCTTCTTTCGACAATTCTCGCCACGCTGTCGGTTGTGTATCTTTATTATTTTGTACCATACGTTAATGATTATACCTTTTTAAAGATATTTCATAAATGTGTCAGGTTGGACTATGGACTTTTGTTATATGTTCCTAGACTTATTCTATCTACGACCTAAATTCAAAGAAAAAAAACAGAACGAAGTTATCCGTTCTGTTTTTATGGCTCAAAATTCAGAACTGGAAAGCTAGCCTACATCAATAACAAATAAAGATCTGAAATATCATCA
>JAHILS010000089.1 GCA_018896835.1 Patescibacteria group bacterium
CCATAAGACGTATTTTCTTCAACGATTGGTACACAAGTTCCATCAGTTCCGTCGCCACTGCCACAATCTGAATTATCAGAACAAAGCGATCCGGAAACTGCACTGATAGAATCACATATTCCTGTAACGCCAAGTGAATCTAAGGTTGAGTTTGCAGAGACGTATGATTTAACGCCTGTTCCAGTTGATAATTTTGCATATGAACAGATGCAATCCTCACCCGAAGCGCAAAGCTCGACCTGATCAAATCCAGAAAGCTTTGTGGCTGGCACAATTCCGCCAACTGTTGATAACGATGTAGTATCACTAATCGTATAGTCATTTGATGACGCTAATGCAGTTCCATCCCAATACTTCCATTGTGTAACTATGTTATTGCCAAATGGACTATTAACTTCAGGGTAAGCTCGGCAAACCTGACCTTCATAGAAAGAATCATTGTAAGCCTCTCCGTCCATTGCTAAGAAACACGAGCCTCTATAACACCCACCATCTTTGGCAGCAGCTGAAACAAAACATGCTGATCCAGCATCGTCCCCGGTACATGTTCGGTCCATAGCACAGAAACCGCCAGACGTAACACAAAGTCCACTTAAACATTCTTGATCTGATGAACATTCAGAATCAGCAGAACATGACGTTTCGGAAAGCGCATAGCAAACTCCAGTTGTACAAACAGCGCTAACGTCTTCGCAGTCTGTGTCATCTGTACAAGACGACCCGTTGTCTGAACAATAACCAATACTGCAATCTTGAGCGTAATCCTCGTCACACGCGCCAGCTGTATAACCCAAGCGATAATCCTCAACATCCTCTTGAACACATCGACCGACAATCGCTGTTACTAGATAAGGAGAGGTGGCGCAATCCGAATCCTCATCACAGCTTTGGCCATGATAACTATCATATTCAGAATCACCCGGCTCAAACCACGGGCTCATGTCGCAATACCCTGCTGGAGGCGCAATATTAACTTGTTCCAAATGCTGTAATGGGTAAACGTTTGGCACAGCATAACCAGAGTATTCTTCCCCATAAAAACTGACGTCACGGGAAACATATTTGGCAGTATCAAGCACCACAGCAACATTGTCTGCATCCCACTCTGAACAAAATGACGGATGACCTTCAGCTGAATACTCGGTACACAGGTCTATGCCATCACAAATTGTGCGATATTTGCCAGCGTCTTGATCCCAAATTGAGTAAGAACTTGAGCAAGAAAGCCACTCGCTACAAACACGGTTTTGTTCAACGCTTAATACTCGATTGGTGTCGTTCGCGAGTCTTTCAACGTCATCGTATAAATACGACGATCCTCCTTGCGAACCAATAAATAATTGTGAAACGCAAGACCCTGAAATCATGTCACCATTGCGACTATCATATTTTGGACAATCTGAGTCTGTATAACATGACTGACCAACTGTATAAATTTCGTCAGATGTATAAGTAAGTTCACGTGCACACAAACCACGATAAGTATTGCATTGTCCCGATGCACAATCTGAATTGACAGAACAACTTGTTGAGCTTAGATCTGTGAGATCGGACGTGTTTCTTTGGGACCATGACGTAATGCCATCAACACCAAGCTCTTCGTTGTCATAAACGCATCTATTCTCACAAGGATCAAATGTACTTCCGTCTGACAAGGTAACAGTTGAAGTTGTTGAGCTTGAGCAATCAACTGGATTTACAAGCGAATATGCTGATTTACCAGCCAGCACGTCGGCGTGAGCACTCATGGTGTAAGTTGCCGAAGCGTTATAATCCATGCTCGTATCGCTGGCGTCATAGAACAAAGCACAGCCTTCTTTTTGACTTACTTGACCTTTACATCTTTGAGATGACAATAGTGAAGAATCATCTAAAAGATCGTTATCAATGTAATAGTATGTTTCGCCGTCAGCCACACTATAAAATTCATCTTCAGCAACATCGAGCGGATCTTCAAAAGCAGTACAAGCATTGTATTGTGCACTACACTGCCCCACCCATCCGTTGTAATTTGTGTCGCCATTACGCCAAATCCCACTTTCAGTTCCTCCAATTAAATATGAACCAGTTGTAATCGAGCAATCTCCTGCCCCAACCAGAGCGCATTGCGCATCCGTGCTACATGTCAAAGATCCATTAAGAGAACACGTTCCTGTTCCATAACAGAATTCCGATGTTCCCTGTTGGAACCAACCAGTGTAGCTTGTGCCATTAACAGTTATATCTGTCTTATATTCGCAAGTGTGACCGATCGGGTCTTTAAAGTACCAGGTGCCATTATTGTCCGTGCTCCACTCTTTGCAGAATAATTCATCGTGATTGCAAAGTGTTGTGTCGTATGAGTCTGGATCGTTGATTAGATACACACTGGACCAATCATCGACTTTTGATAAATCATTACTAAAATCTGGCTGTCCCAACTCTGTACATCCAGCCGAGGAAGATGAGCATGACAGGTCTTCATCATAAATAATGTATGTACTTTGGTCTGGCTTTACAAACGTGGCGTCTGGCCCATATGAAATGTGATACAAGGTGGAATCTCCTGATCCAACTACTGTTTCATATTCTGGAATAAACCATCCTTCCAAATCAAACTTACAGCTATCTTCGCCAGCGATAATTGAACACAAGACAGGGCTGGTTGTGTCAAAAGACGTTCCGTCAGTACTTGTATATAAGTAGCAAGATGATTTTGCGCTGACTTGATTAGCAGAACTCCATGCTCCACCTGTGCTGTCGGTGTTGTAACAAGTACCGTTGTAAACTGCGCTATATTCTGAGTCTGATTGCTCTGTTAGGTAAAATGCATCACAGCCAACTTTTTCGTCACCACACAAATCACGGAATGACTTTAAGTTCCAGGTCGTGCCGTTTTGATCGGTATATTCCTGACAGCCAAGATGATATTGAGGGGAAATAGTGCCTTCTAAAGTATAGTCGCAAGAAATTGGTGTGCTCCAAGAATCACGAATAATAGTAATGTTGTCCTCACCTTCGCGCAAAACAATATTGTCAATGTAAAAGTCACC
>JAHILS010000045.1 GCA_018896835.1 Patescibacteria group bacterium
AAACTTGGTTCCGCATCTTCTATTGAACTTTTAATTGCCCTAGCGTCTTGTTGCCCTCTATTTCCTTTTTCGTCTATCATATTAAATTAGTTAATAATTAATTACTTTATGATCTTAAAAGACCTGTATAGGAATGATCTACGAATGTTGGACCCTCTACCCACACTTTTCCATCTTCTGTCTTACCATACCCGACCTTTCTACTTCCCATTAGCCGATCTTCTCTTGTAAGGCCACTGGTATCACTCTCTATATAACACTTACCAGGTTCAAAACTTTCCGCCTCCTTAAGCAAAGCTTTTTCTAGTTCACCAATATCGACGCCTTCGTATCTTTCTGTTTCAAGCATAGCGCTTAATCCTTGGGTACCATAATAGATTGGCTCCCATGTATAGATAGCCTCTTTTCTTTCTCTCATCTGTTGTACTTCTTGAAAGTCCACCAGCATCCCATCTTTATCAAAAAAAGGTCCCAAGTCTTCAGCGAGCGTAGGGTCTTTAGCCTTATACATTAATGGCCTACCATTATTCCACCAAAATGCTTTTTTTAAATTTTCCTCACCAAATTTTTCTACGCGTCGCCTGATCACCTCTCCGAAGTCGGCGCGATTAGCTAATTTATAAACATCACTATGTTCCATTGGAGTATCTCTCATAAATAAAATTGGATAATAATTATTTCTAAACATGCTTATATTTTCCTCTTTTGGCAAAAAAAAAAGCAACTTTGTTATCCACAGTGTTATTAACAGAAGCCCAGGTGTATAAACCAGGGCTTCAATACTTTAACTTACTAATTTTCTCGCCTCCAAGCCAAAATAGCCTCTCTGATTCCGTGACTATCCATCTCATCACCATGCTCCTTAACATAATCCTCGACATATTTGCCGGGCGCTACAGTAGCAGGAGCATCCCCTTTCTCCGTATCGGCTGGGTAAAAACCAGGCTCATCTTCCGTAGCACCGACAGACCAGACACCACTTTCTAATTCAGTTAAATGCCAATTAGTAGGTCTTCTAACTTCTCTATTTTCCATAAAATAAATATTATTAATTATTTTTAAAATATCACTTTAATAATCCTGAACTCCTCAATGACCCAACAGCGTCTCCGGACTCTGAATTTTCAATAATATTACCGTCTGCAAATATTAACCATATCATGAACTGAAAGTATTGAGACGTGATCTCAAAGCTTCTGTGTTTGGAATATCGTTAGGCTCGTAACTATCCTCCTTTTCCTCGTTATACGGAATATAGGATTCGGTACGCAACCTCAACACCGTCCCATTGTTAGTATTTACCTTATATTGCATACCCAAACCCGTCTCACGGCTTGATCTCTGTATATCGCTGTTGGTAAGAGAATAAAAACGATCTAAAATATTTTTATACTCTGAAACTGGTACGGCATATGCACTTAATGTTTCTTCATTGGCTCCGTAATCATTACCCTCGGAAAGAGTCATGTATATATAACGATTACTCATTTCAGAACCCAATTCTACATCAGAACTCCTCAAGTACTCAGCCAGCAATACGATAGGTTTTCCTGATAAAAAACCGTTCGGCTTACTAGCTTCTAATATTCTTTTTTCAGCTAATCTAGCCTTAGATAATTGCTCTGCATCGATCAGGTCCAAAAGATCTTTCAAATCTGGCAGTTCTTTCTTGGGATCAAGACCATAAGAGCTAACAAGTTCATCCGAAACATTTGCATATATTCCAGGCAAATCACGTATAGACAATGTCAATTGCTCTCTACCTTTACCGATAATAACTTTCATCTCCTTACCACCCTGAGAAGTGGATCTCTCTGTCACATGTCCAAGTGCTGATAGAGCACCTTCGACAGCATGCATTTGATCGACTCTTATCCTAAAAATACCTCGTTTATAACTAAAATTACCAGAGCCTAAATAACCGCCAGCAACCTGACCAACATCCACAACAAGCGTAACATTATTCTCATCATTTTCCTTATCTTCTATGCCTAACATCGATACAAATTCAGGAAAAGATAACTCTTGCAGACGATTTTTTAAAATATAACTCTGTTTGTCAGCTTCACTAAGATTGTCTCTAAATAGCCTATCAAAATTCTCCAAAATAAACATTTGCTCTTTATCTTTACTAAATAAAGTCACGGCACCCTCATGCATCACATCACCTACATCACTAACATGTTTCTGGTAACGACTTATCATGAATTTCAGTTTGGCCATCTCAACATCGGATATATTCAATATATAACTCTCTCTACCATCTGCTGAAGTAATTTTAAATCTATATCTGGCAATCTTTTCCCTGCCCTCTCTACCTGTGGTCAGAAATTCTCTCCCGCCACCTTCCTTTCTATTTTCTGCACCAATTGTATGACCCTCACCCCCTCTTTTGCTTTCACCTGTCATAAAATTTAGTTAATAATTATTGTTAAACATGCTTATATTTTCCTCTTTTGGCAAAAAAAAAAGCAACTTTGTTATCCACAACGCCTAGATAAAATAGACCCCCGATTTGATCGGGGGTTGTCAGTTCAAAAATTTATTGAATCTGGCAAATTATTCAGCATCATCCAGGCTCAACTCTGGTAATGATTCACTATTCTCAAACATATCAAGTATCGCGTCTTGCAGAACGGTTAATTTATTTATATTGCCAATAACATTCCTAATTAGATCTTCAGTGCGTGGATCTTGAAAATCACGAAGAGCGTCAATTAAAATGCATAAATTATGAGTCGCTGTTCCTATATCAGTGACCATTTCAATTATTACCCTATCTCGCTCACCTACGCTCTCAATGCTTTTCAACCTTCTAACAACTGCATCTGCGCTACCACCAAGGATCTCCATCATTTCAGGACGAGAAACAGAAGGCATCTCAGGTGTTGGATCAAACCAGTTATTAAAGGCATCTTGGCCAGATTCTTGTATAGACATAAATGATATTTATTTAATTATTATTTTTATATGATCCTTGAGTGTTGGGATTCTTTTCAGCCAGAAAGGGGTGAAATTTACGGATACGTTGTCGATTAGTTCTGATGCCTCAAGTATTGTAATTACCTCTGAAGGTGATCGGCCGACTAACCTATCTTTATCCAAAACGTCAGACGATGGTGAAAGAATAGCTGTTCCGTCAATGTACACGTTAAGCGTTGCTGTTTGCGCCTCCCCGTCAGCAGAGCGAATCTCGACCTGAACACCATCTTTGCTCACTGAGTCAATATTATAATTTTCTGAAATCTGTGATTGTAAATCAGCTTCTGCATAGTCTTCAATCACGCTTTGATCATAGAATACGGCTGTTATCTTTGCTGTTAAAGAAACCGTGAATGAACCAACCTGCACTCCTGGCTCCTGGTCTGCCACTCTTTCCACAACCTCAAATAAATATTGCGATCCATCAAACACATCTGTATCAATCTGACTTGCAAAAATCTCTTTTGCACTTTCAAGCATCTTTTGCGTTAGTGATGAAGCTGCGTCATCAAAATCTGACTCTTGCAAAGTTCGCACATAAGAAACTCCGCCTGCCATTGAGCCTATGCTAACAGCATAAATCTTGTCTTGCAGAGACTCAGCCAGACCAGGGATTGTAAATTGCGTTGGCCCAATTTCGCCCAAAAGTCCAGGCTCGTCAGCATGCACCATCACGTCAATCTGACCGTTAGCGGGAACAACGGTTCCTTCGTCCAATCGAAACAAGACACCGTCTTTTGATAGTAATCGGGTAGTAGCAATCAATTGCTGATTATTCGATGTCTCATTGATCAACGAAACTATACCGCCCGCCTTCTCTTCCACAGGAGTTGACCCCTGTTCTGGCAAATAATACACGTCAGCTTGGGTAAACGTTTGGCTAACGACATATCCAGAAACCTGGCCTTCCATGGCAGCGTCTGGAACAACGTCCACCGAGACTGTTGTGTTAACAATCTGAGGCACGGGCTTAATGTTGATAGTTGCTGACGAAATTGAAAGATATAGAACAAAAAGAAGTAATATAAATGAAATAATCACAAACGCAATCGCAATCTTTTGATAAATACGCAACGATCGCGAAAGTGGTTTGTTTCCTGTTGTTTTTGGAGTCATATGATTATAAGGCTAGTTGTATCAACTTTGTTATCAGAGTTTTATAAGACACGCCTGAGGCTTTCCAAAGTGTTGGATACATAGAAATCGGGGTAAAGCCTGGTAATGTGTTTATCTCATTTATATAAATTTTTTGCTGTTTATCTACAAAAAAATCCACACGTGCCAAACCTTCACAATTTGCAATTTTATATACTTGTATTGCCAACTCAGATAATTCACACAAAATTGACTTTGATATATTAGCGGGAATTTCAAATAAAGTTTTATTATTTTTATACTTATCTTCATAGTCATAAAACTCAGCTCCTGGTATCACACGCCCTGGGACAGATGCTTTTATAGTCCCAGCAGAGCTTCCCATGACAGCCACTTCTATCTCCATACAATTTTCTATCGATTCTTCTATAACAACCTTTGAATCGACCCGTATAGCGCCAATAATTGCCCTTTTGAGATTTTTCTTTTCTTTCACTTTAGAGATCCCTACTGAAGACCCGGCACGTGCCGGCTTCACGAATACGGGAAAGGAAAATGATTTTTGAATTTCTTTTATGAGACTTTCGCGTTCCAACCGTGTTTGATAAACAGAATCAATAACTGAATATCTAGCCTGAAAAATACCATGAGCCTCTATCAAATCATTAAACAAAGCCTTATCTAAACAAATCGCAGAAGAAGCTACTCCGCACCCAACATATGGTATATCTAACATCTCAAACATACCCTGGATTGTTCCGTCTTCTCCACCTTGCCCATGTAAAACAGGAAATGCAACATCGATTTGCTTACATAACTTTGACAAATCAGCCAACCGCAACCCATAACCCCCAACTTTAGCTTTCTTTAAAACCGAACTTCCTGTAAATATCTTACCTTTTCTATTAATCCAAAACTCCTTAACTGAAAATTTCGTTCTATCAATCTGCGATAAAATCCCACTAGCTGAAACAAGAGAAACGTCATGCTCCGGTGAGATTCCACCATAAAATACACCTACTCTTATTTTTTTTATTTTTTGCATACAAGAAAATCTTGTGATTGCTCTTCACGAATTAAATTCTGTTGCTCCTCATCAGTCTGTGCATCTAGCGCTCTGCAAGCACTATTACGACATATCTGCGGTCTGTTTTTATAATCTCTACAAAGCCCCGACTCTTTGTTATAATTATCACAGCTATAAGCCTCTAACTCAGTAGTCTCAATCTCATCTATCGGAATATGGACTTCTTCCAAATCTTTAAACGGCAATTTTTCAAATTCATCACCTAAATGAGACTTAAAACCCTTTCTAACCCTTACTGGATTACAACAATTACCACACCCGTGTTTTTTACAAATTTCACCACTTTTTTCCATAAATTAATCTGTTATCTCATTTTACCTCACATTCCCCACCCCAACAATCTTGGCAACAGCTTCAAGGAGTGATCGATTCTTGCTCACACGGTACTCTGTTGCAACTTTTCGCTCTTTGTCGCCCGACATTACGACTAAATATACTTGGTCATGGCCTGGATATTCTTTAAGCACAGAACGCAAATGCACTATCATGGCATGGTCTGGCTGTTCTGGCACTGTAATAAAAAGTCCACTCTCTTCCTCTTTTTCCAAGGTTTTTGACTGACTATTGTCAGGCGACCACATGGAACCGTGGGCTAGATAATGTGCGACTTCATCAATATCATTTTGCGTAAACGGAATCACGTCATCTGCCAAGACAGAATATTCATCATTGCCCTCGTATTTCCGTACAGAAACCTTACAATCCAAAAGGACCATCTTTCCTTCAACAAGCCATGAACTAATTTTTCTATAAATCTTTGGAAAAACTACAACCTCGACTGGCCCTCTGGCGTCTTCTAAACGCAAAAATGCCATTGGCTCTTGTTTTTGCTTTGTTAAAATCTTTTTAATAGACACCACCACCCCAGCCATCTTAACCTGAGTATCTTTTTCTTTTCCTTTTATTTGATCAGAAAGCGTTAAATATTTGGCAAACTTATCATGAAACGCGCGTGCCGGATGATTGGAAACATAAATTCCCAAAAGCTCGCGCTCCCAAGCCAAAATTTGCTCTTGCGAAACAGGTTCGCCAACCCGCAATGTTATTTTTTGCTCAGAAACCTCTGGGGCAAAATCAAATAATGATACTTGATTTTGCTCTTTGTCTTTTTGCGCCTGCTTATTTAAAAGTAACAATTGATCAATGTTAGCTGAAAGTTGACCACGGTCAGCAAACCCATCAAGCGCTCCTGATTTTACCAGCGACTCTAACCCCTTTTTATTAAAATATTTTGATGGTACACGGGCTACAAAATCAAATAAATCTACATATTTACCATTTTCCTTGCGCTCTGTTTGAATTGCTTTGCCAATCTCGTAACCAAAGTTTTTAATAGCCGAAAGTCCCCAGCGAATATTTCCTGTTTCTGGTACAACTGCAAAGCCTGGGTATGACTCGTTTACGTCAGGTGGCAAAACCTCAAGCCCCATTCGCTTGCACTCCTCAACCTCTACTGTAATCCGATCAATAGTCCCGCTATCGGAATTCATGAGAGCTGCCATAAACTCACTAGGATAATGGGCTTTCAAATACGCTGTTCGGTAAGCTATCATGGCGTAACAAGCAGCATGAGACTTATTAAATCCATAAGCCGCAAAATCCTCGAGCTTTTGAAAAACAACTTCAGCCACTTCTTTTTTCACCCCATTAGCCACAGATCCGTCCACAAACTCAATTTTCATCTTTGCCATGAGCTCAGCAATCTTTTTTCCCATGGCTTTTCGCAAAGTGTCTGCTTTTCCACCAGAAAATCCAGCCATATCTTTGGAAACTTGCATAACCTGCTCTTGATAAACAGGAATTCCGTAGGTTTCTTTAAACGCATTTTCCATGAGTGGATGCTCATATTTAATCTTTTCCCGACCATGTTTGCGATTAATAAAGCTCTCAATAAACTGCATTGGTCCTGGACGATACAAAGAAACCATAGCAATAATATCTTCAAACTGGGTTGGCTTTAAATCACGAATATATCGCTTCATTCCGTCTGACTCTAATTGGAATACGCCAGTTGTGTCACCTCGTCCCAACAAATCAAAAGTCGCTGGGTCGTCAAGCGGAATTGTATTCATGTCAACTTTAACATGATGTACTGCCTCAATAATCTCGAGTGCATCCTGGATAACAGTAAGGTTTGAAAGGCCAAGAAAATCCATCTTTACCAGGCCGACCGCTTCAGCAGAGCCTAATGAATACTGGGTAACATAGGCCATGTCTTCGCGCTGGCCATGCTGCAAAGGCGCTCGCTCAACCAACGGCAGGTCGCCAATAACAATTCCGCAAGCATGCTGGGAGGTGTGGCGCGGATTTCCTTCAATCTTTTTTGCAAGCTCCACAACTCGGCTGGCCATTTGGTTTGATGCTAAAAGCTCACGCAGTTCAGGATGCTCAACCTGAGCAATTTTTAAAGGAGTATGCCGTCCTTGCACAGGCTCTGGAACGCACTTCGCTATCAAATCAGCTTCGTCGTACGTTAGACCCAAAACCCGAGCAGCATCGCGCACAGCTGCGCGAGGCATCATAGTTCCATAAGTAATAATTCCAGCTACTTTATCCTCTCCATATTTTTGCTTCACATAATCCAAAACCTCGCCTCGCCTGGCATCAGCAAAATCCATATCAACGTCAGGCATGGAAATACGATCAGGATTTAGAAATCGCTCAAACAAGAGATTATAACGTAAAGGATCAAGATCGGTGATACCCAGTGCGTAAGACACAATCGATCCAGCGGCTGATCCTCGGCCAGGCCCAACTAAAATCCCCTTCTCTTTTGCCCAGTTTACAAAGTCCTGGACAATAATAAAGTAAGAAGCAAAGCCCATGTTTTTAATAACTCCAAATTCATATTCAAACCGCTCGGTAATCTGCGGAGTTATCTGACTATAACGTTTACCAAGTCCCTCACGCGCCAATTCGTAAAGATAATCGTTATCTGTTTTGCCCTCTGGCATTGGAAAAACTGGCAGAAAATTATGACCAAGCTCGATGGTTAAATCAACCTGATCGGCAATTTTCTTGGTATTCTCTAAAGCCTCAGGCACGTCTTTAAATGCCTCAATAATCACAGCAGGATCTGGCATTGATAAGTCAATATCGTCCGTGTTTGTTCTGCGAAAATCTTCTAAAGTTCGTCCTCGTTGAATACAAAGCTGTGCATCATACCCTTCACGATCATCTGGATTAAGATAAAAAATATTCTTTGTGGCGACAAGCTGTGCGCCCGTCTTTTGAGCAAGCTCTTTTAAAAGACCATTAACTTCATTTTGACGCGCAAAGTCTGGATGGTGGATAAGCTCAAGATAGAAATTCTCATGTCCAAATATCTCTTCATAAGCCCTAACCAAGTCCTCTGCTTTTTTATGGTCTCCTATTAAAAGCGCGTCTGGGATTTCACCACGAACTCCGCCAGACAGAGCTATCAGACCACTGGCATGATCTTTAAGATATTGTTTATCAACTCGAGGTTTATAATAAAACCCTTCTATAAAACCGGCAGTAGAGATCTTGAGTAAATTTTGATAACCATCGTGGTTATAAGCCAAGACTGTCAGACGATATGGACGATCGTCAATTCTAGCTCGCTTATCTGTCATTTTGTTCTGTGCAATATAAAGGTCTAAACCAATAATTGGTTTGATCTGCGCATCCTTGCACGCTTTATAAAAATCAATCGCGCCGTACATCGTGCCATTGTCTGTCAAGGCCAAAGCCTTGGCTCCCTGCTCTTTGGCACGTGCCACAAGAGCTTTCGGGCTTGGCAAAGCCTCCAAAAGCGAAAAATGCGAATGCACGTGCAGATGAACAAAATCCTCAGGCATCATAATGCTCAAATCTTATCAAAAATCACCCCTTTGAGCCAGGCTTCCAAGACCTAGACTTCAACTTCACGACCTTGACGCATTTTGTGCGCAAATCAAAAACCCCGAATTTCGCGCGGGGTTTTAAAAAATGATTTTTAAGCCGCTTTACTAGCGCCTTGATTATTCTCCATCTTAATCTTTCCGGAGTCTTCATCAACATATAGCTTTTCCTTATCGCCAAGAGGCTGTCGTGCTTCTGATGGATTTAGCTTCTCTTGAGGAAATGCGTAACCTCCAATATTCTTAATAATACTTTCCAAATCCATATCATCATGTTGCATGATGAGCTCATCACCGTCATATAACTTGAATGCGTTCTTCCCTTGTTCAACATCAACTTCTGCACGTATTTTTCCAGCCTCGATTGTATATGATCCAGACTGCTCAATAATATTTCCGTCAACACTTTTAGTAAAAGCGTAGAGCTGTTCTCGAACAGACTTTACTGGCTCACGTTCTATTGTCTCCATAAAAATATAATTATTATTTAACTTTTTTTGAAATATAGGACTTTAGGTGTTGGGCCATACTGCTTAGGTGCTCACCACTTTCTTCAAACTTTCCGCGAATGCCAGCAAGAGCTTGCTCGACCTTTTCCACCTGCCACTTAAGCTCAGCAATAAGGTCGTTAACTCGTTTTAGCATCACTGCAACCTGATAGATAAACCAGCAAATAAATGCAGTGATCCAAAGAGCACAGAAAGCAAGGACAATATACAAAATATCAGATGTTTCTAACATAAAATTGAATTATAAATTTATTATCTCACCTGACCGCCCATTTGATCAACCAACACTCGAGAAATCTTCTCAACGACTGCATCTGCCTCGTCAGACGAAAGAGTTTTTTCTTTGGATCTAATTGTTAGCGACAAGGTAATACTTTTCTTATCAAGATCGATCTTATCGCCTTGATATACATCTTTCAAACTAACCTCTTCGAGCAACTGATCCATGTTAATAAGCTTTGACCAGATGCTCTCAAACTCAAGCTTTTTGTTAACCTCCACTGCCACATCACGAATGATCGCTGGAAATTCTGGAATTGGATCAT
Source organism: Patescibacteria group bacterium (assembly GCA_018896835.1). Classification (GTDB taxonomy): domain Bacteria; phylum Patescibacteriota; class Patescibacteriia; order UBA9934; family UBA9934; genus UBA9934. The sequence goes on from JAHILS010000045.1 coordinate 10,082, forward strand.
AATGACGCTTAACTTTCATATCATTAACAAGCACTTCAAAATCAATATCAACCAATATTACAGGACGTTCTACCTTAAAAGCTTGTTGATATTGATTTGCAACCTGTCCAATCGTCCCCACCTTTCTACCTTTATACATTACAAAGGCGGAACGAGTTGGATGCCAATAAACATCATCTTCTAAACGCTCAAATTTTAACTCAAGCCCAACAGATTTCGCCCAAAGCATCAGCATGCCTTTTTGTCGCAAATAGCTTGTTTGAGCATCTTTTACACCAAAAACACCAAATACCAAACGTGTTTCCTCTTTTGGTAAATCATCTTCTCGCTTTTGGTAAACTCTTTGTAGTTCAAAAACCTGACCAAAAGGTGTTTCTCCTTGATTTGCCTCAATATCCTTTAAAACTGAAGGGATAAGAGAGGTTCTCATGTGAGTCAGGTCTGACGAAAGCGGATTAAAGAGCGCAACAGCATCTTGTGGATCCAAATCATATCTTTCCAAATCATGAGCGCTCACAAACGAGTAACCATAGAATTCAGTATAGCCCTGAGAGCTGAACACATTTTTTGTTCGACTTTCCCATATCAAATCCTGGTCACCAAACATTGTTGGCGGTTCTTGGTTAGGAAGAGAAATTGGAATATTATGATACCCGTAGACTCGAGCAATCTCTTCTGTAAAATCTATCTCTCCTTCAATATCATGATCCCGCCAAAAAGGCACAGTCACTTTATATTTACCGTCTGTCCGAGCCAAGACAAAACCAAGTTTTTCCAAAATCTTTTTCATTTCTTCGTTAGACAAATCAACACCCATTATTTCCTTAGTCTTTTGTGGATCCCATGAAAACTCAAGCGGTGAGTATTCTTGTTCTTTAACATCATAAACTGGACTAGCAACCTGACCACCGGCAATCTCAAGCGTTAGCTCAACCGCATGTTTTAGAGCAAGTTTAGCAAGCTCTGTTGACAATCCTTTTTCAAACAATAGTTGGGAGTCGGAAAAAAGATTTAATGCGCGTGATGTACGACGAACAGAAACCGGGTTAAACGTTGCAGACTCAAACACAATCGTTGTTGTATTGTTATGTGTTCCAGCCATTTCTCCACCCATCACTCCAGCTACCGCGACCGGCCTTGAGGCGTCAGCGATAACTAATTGATTTTCTGTTAATTCATAGGTTTTTTCGTCTAATGCAGCTATTTTTTCACCATTTTTTGCCCGACGAACAATGATTGATCTGCCCTCCAGATTCTGGTAATCAAAGGCATGCAATGGCTGACTATATTCGTGCAGGACATAATTTGTAATGTCCACGATATTATTAATTGGTCTATGGCCCGAAAGTAAAAGCTTATTTTGAAGCCAAAGTGGAGATGGCCCAACTTTGATTCCATCAATCACAACTGCCATGTAACGTGGGCAAAGATCTTGCGCCTCAACCGTGACTGATAACTCTTTTCCTAATCCTGGAATAATATCAGGCGATGCCTCAAAACTAAAAACCCCATCTGTCACCACACCACCCTCTCGCGCGAGCCCGATAATACTCATGGAATCAACTCGGTTTGAAGTTACTTCAATGTCTAAAATTACGTCATCCATATTCATTGCTTCTATAAAAGCTGTTCCAGCTTTTGCTTCCACAAGTCCAGAAAGATCCCAAATGTCACCATCCTGACAAGCAACTTTCTCAAACCCTAGTTCGCTTGGCGCGCAAATCATTCCATAGCTTGTCACTCCACGAACCTGTGTTTCATTAAGCTCAATAAGATCACCCTGCCCATGCCAGCGCACTTTTGAACCAGGAAGTGCCACAACCACTTTCATAGTTGAACACAAATTTTGTCCACCACAAACTATCTCTACATCTCTTCCCCCAATATCAGTAATGGCAATCTTCAACCTATCTGCACCCGGATGAGCCTTTAATTCCTTAACCTCACCTATTACAATCTTATCGAACTTCTCCTTTAGGTATTCAATAGACTCAACCGACATGGACTTTAAGCTCATTTCACGCGAAAACTCCTCAGGCGTGGCTGTTGTCTTTAAATATTCCTTAATCCAATTGTAACTAGCTAATATATTCATATTAAAATTGCTTCAAAAATCTCAAATCATTCTTATAAAGAATTCGGATATCAGCAATATTCATGCCTGACTTCATCATAAACGTACGCTCAACGCCCCATCCGAAAGCAAAACCAGTATAAACTTCGGGGTCAAGTCCACCAGCTTTAATAACATTAGGGTGAACCATGCCAGCGCCACCGAGCTCGAGCCATCCCTGTTTACACATACGGCATTTCTTTCCGTCTACTTTCCCAATTCCGCCACAAAGATTACAGCTAATATCAAGCTCAAAACTAGGCTCTGTAAAGCGAAAATGATGTGGGCGAAGTCGAACTTCACGATCTGGTCCAAAGAAACGCTTCACAAAGAAGTCAAACACGCCTTTGAGCTGAGCAATCGTGACGTTCTTATCAATCATCAACCCTTCAAACTGATGAAACATTGGCGCATGAGTGACGTCAGCCTGTCGACGATAACACTTATTGATATTCATCATACGGATTGGCAATTGACCCTTCTCTATTTCGCGCACCTGTCCATTAGTTGTGTGAGGCGTAAGAACAACCTTTCCCTTCTTTCCTTCCATAATTTTATCACCGTCAGCAATAAAGAAAGTCTCCCATTCATCACGCGCTGCGTGATCTTTTGGCATATTTAAAGATTCAAACGCATACCAATCCCATTCAACTTCAGGATGACGAACGCGTACAAATCCAAGTTGTGTAAAAATATCAGCAATTTCCTCAATTGATTGCGTTGTTAGGTGTAAGTTTCCATCTTCTGGCTCAATTCCTGGGGCAGTAATATCTATCCATTCTTCTTGGGCAATTTTGCCAGCAAACAAACTCGCAAGCTCTGATTGTTTGCGGGCAAACTGAGCTTCAAGATCAATCTTTACCTCATTGGCAAATGCACCAATTTCCTTACGATCATCAGGCGACAAATCTTTCAGACCTTTTAGCAAATCAGTGAGTTTACCTTTACGGCCAAGGTACTCAATGCGCAAAGCTTCAAGAGCGTCTGACGATTCAATCACCTCCAAGGCTTGAGAGAATGCTTGCTTTAACTGTTCTAATTCTTGTTTCATACGTTTTATTTGAAAAGTCCTAACACATCTTTATAGGTTACCAGAACCACGATCAACATCAAGATTAAAAAGCCAATATTATGAATCACAGCTTCAACTTTTCCATTTACTGGTCTTCGGGCTACCGCCTCGATGAACAAAAATAGTATTCGACCACCATCTAGGGCTGGAATGGGCAAAATGTTCAAAATAGCCAGGTTAATAGAAAGTATGGCACCGAACTGCAAAAGATAAACAAATCCCATCTGCGCCGCCTGACCAGTCATTACCGCAATACCAATTGGACCTGACACCTCAACTCCCAGGCCATGACCAGTTAAAGCGCTGGCAATCATGTTATAAAGACCAATACAAATTTCTTGCCCATACCACCAAGTCATCACCGCCCCCTTAACTGGCAACATATACCACGGATAGTGAACAATTCCTGTTTGATAAATTGCCAAACCAAGACCAATATTATCAATCTCTGAAATATAAGAAGGTACAACTGATATGTCCAAAGCCTCTCCATTGCGATCGATTGAAAAATCCACAACTGCGTTTTCGCCCAGATTTGAAAGATAATTATGAACATCTCCTCCAACTGCAAACACTTGATCATTAATTTCCAGCACTGTGTCACCAGCTATCAGTCCTGCTTGCTCGGCAGGAGATCCGGCCAAAACCTGAGTAATCTCTAACTTTTGATTTTCAATAGTAGCGTTACCACTATAGCCTTCCACAATAAGTGAAACCCCAAATCCAAGAGCTATTGTAAAAAACAATGCAGCCACAACCATGTTCATAAATACGCCAGCAAATAGAATAATGAACCGCTTCCAGATTGGTTTTGCACAAAAACTCTCTGTGCTCTTTGTACACCCATCATTATTTTCGCCTTCCAGTTTTACAAAGCCCCCAATCGGAATTGCGTTTAACGACCAACGAACCCCTGTTTTTTTAGATATCCAGGAAAAAACGCGTGGTGGATATCCTAGCCCAAATTCTTCAACTTTAACCCCAAGTTTACGCGCAGTAATAAAATGTCCCCATTCGTGGGCTAAAACAAGTACTGATAAAACAAGTAAAAAAAGAATAACAGTCCATATCATAGTGCTGTTATTCTATCTCGAAACACCGCTTGTTTCAACTTTCTCTTAAAATTTCAAATCAAATCATAAATTGCTGTAGAAAACTTACAAGTTCATCACGATGAATAGAAAGTTCATCTTTACTTGACGCTTCAATAGTTAACCTTATTAACGGTTCAGTATTTGATGAACGCACAATGAACCACCATGAACTAAACTCAAACTTTAATCCATCAATTTTATCAACGTTCTTCGCCGAACCTGCAAACTCATTTTCAAAGGCGTCTAAAACAACTTGTTTGTCTCTAACCTCAAAATTCATTTCACCACTATTCTCATAAACCTCAAAATCTTGGAATAACTTACTAAACGGCTGTCCTGATTCTTTTAAAATACTAACGACTTTTAATAGGACAAAGTCTATTGACTCAAGACCATTACATTCTTGGAAAAAGAAATGTGACGAGAGTTCTCCGCCAACCACCGCTGAATATTCGTGCATTTTCTGAATCATGAAGGTTCTACCAATCCGGCACGGAATAATCTTTCCACCAAATTTTTCAATTATGTGGGTCGTTGTCCAGCTATGGTTTGGTTGAACAACGATTGACTCGCCAGACTTCCTTTGCAAAGCATCTTTTGCAAATAAAGCAAGCATGATGTCACCACGTATCACCAAACCTTTTTCATCAATAAAACCAATCCTATCTCCATCGCCATCAATTGCTATTCCAAAATCAGCATTTTCTTTTATTACTGTTTGTTGTAAATCAACAAGGGTCTCGACTTTCGCTGGATTTGCCTCGTGATTTGGAAAACTTGCATCTGGCTGTGCGAACAACTCAACGACCTCTGCTCCTATTTTTTGTAAAAGTGGTGCAATGGTAACTGACCCCATTCCATTTCCATAATCAACAACAATCTTCACACCCTCTGCATCCAAAACTCCGCCCTGTCTTAAACGTTCAGATAAATACTGTTTTATAATATTAACTTCTTCAAACTTACCCTCTAGATAACTTCCTTCTGTACTTTCTGAAAGACGCGAATAAATTTCTTCTCCTGAAATTGGTACGCCTTTATGATCAGCCATCTTAATCCCATTATATTGAGAAGGATTATGAGATGCGGTAATCATCACCCCGCCATCAACATCGTCCATTTCACAAACAGCATAATTAAAAAGTGATGTTGTACACATCCCAAGTCCACGAACATCACATCCTTTTGCGCGCGCTCCTGCAATCACCGCTTCATACAATGCCGGACTTGAACTTCGCATATCACGTCCAACAACAATCCGCTTAGCCTTTAAACTATCAACAACAGCGACGCCAACGAGTTTTGCGATTTCTGGACTGACCTCATCAACTAGCCCACGGATGTCGTATGCCTTAAATATTGATCGTGGAATTTCCATAGTTATTGATTTTTTAAGTAAAAATGATAGTATAAGTATGTACTAATATTACTTTTTTTCATCCTAATAATCAAACTTATGTACTTAGTTTATATAGTCTTAGCAGTATTGGCTGTGATTATCATCTGGTTAATCATGGTCTTTAATGGCCTAATTCGCTTGCGAAATCGCACTGATGAAGCTTGGTCAGATATCGAAGTTCA
>JAHILS010000046.1 GCA_018896835.1 Patescibacteria group bacterium
ATTGAAATGCCTTGGACCACAGAGTCTGATCTGCTTGACATTGATCCATGGAATAATACTGAGCTTTCAGGAAAACACGTTAACCACGCGTCCGTAGTATTTGATCCAAATACACAAGTCCCTTATGTATTGCTAACATTTGATAGCGAGGGGGCTGACATGTTCGCCTCTTTGACTGAAGAGTTTGTCGGTAAAGTGATTGGTATATTCCTTGACGGAACAGCCATTTCTACACCAGTTGTCCAAGAGGCTATTTATGGCGGAGACGCCACTATTCAAGGAAATTTTACTATCGAAGAAGCAAAATTATTAGCTCAGCGTTTAAATGCCGGAGCCTTACCAGTACCGATTAATTTACTTAGCCAGCAAACCGTTGGACCAACTTTAGGGAAGCTCTCTTTGCAAGACAGTATAGGTGCAGCGCTCATTGGTATACTAATCCTAGGACTCTTCATGATTGCCTACTATCGACTCTCTGGAGTACTCGCTGTAATCGCTCTGATAATTTACTCAGCTGTCAACCTGGCACTTTATAAATGGTTGGGAGTGACTTTAACACTTTCTGGAATTGCTGGATTTATTCTTTCACTGGGAATGGCAGTGGACGCTAACGTTCTTATCTTTGAACGTTTGAAAGAAGAGTTGTATAGCGGTCGTGATCTTTCCACGTCTATTGATGAAGGTTTCCGCCGGGCATGGAGTTCAATTCGTGACGGCAACATTACAACCCTTATTGCGGCTGGTGTGCTGTTTACGCTTAGTGGATTTATTAAAGGATTTGCTCTCACACTTGCCTTGGGAGTCTTGGTCTCAATGATAACCGCGATTTTTGTCACTCGAATCCTATTGCAATGGGTTAGTGGCTGGAAGGTTGCGCAAAAACTATGGCTTTTCGGAGTACATAAAAAATAAATATGAAAAATCTTGACGTAATAGGAAAATCAAAAATTTGGCTTTCAATCTCCGGATTGCTGGTTATCGCATCAATTATCAGCGTAGCAGTATTTGGAATCAATTATGGAATTGATTTCACTGGTGGTACGCTCATGGATATCACATTCCAAAATGAAGTATCACTTGATGACTTACGAAGTACATATTCGGACGCTGGATATGGGGCCACGGTTCAGAAAACAGATGAAACAAGTTTTATTGCTAGACTAAGCTCTTTGACCCAAGAACAGCACACTCAAGTTAATTCATTATTAGAAGAACGATTTGGAGGTTTTGAGGAAAATCGATATGAAACGATTGGGTCAGTAATCGGGCAAGAGCTAAAAGGGTCATCTGCAAAAGCAATATTGCTTTTGCTTGGGCTGATTGTTCTATATATTGCCTGGGCATTTAGAAAGGTTTCCGAGCCGGTAAAGTCGTGGAAGTATGGAATTATAACAATTGTCGCCGCCTTTCATGATGTTGTAATTCCGCTGGGAGTATTCTCAGTATTAGGTCATTTCTATGGGTATGAAGTAAATACTGCCTTTATCGCCGCTTTGCTAACTATCATGGGATATTCTATTAACGACACGATTGTTATTTTTGATAGAACTCGTGAGAACTTGGTTAATCACAGGAATGCGTCAAAAGAATTTGGAGAAATTGTTAACATGAGCGTTGTTCAAAGTTTTGCCAGATCAATTAATACATCTTTAACGACGATTATAGTCTTGATGGCGATCCTATTTTTTGGCGGAGAAACAACTAGGCCGTTTGTGCTGGCCTTGATAATTGGAATAACAACTGGAACTTATTCATCGATTTTTGTGGCTAGCCCACTGCTTGTTTACTGGGAGAAATGGAAGAGTAGAAGATAATAGAAAATATAAAAATTAAGAGCTGGAACATTTCCGGCTCTTTTTATATTTTGTACACATCACTCTTTTGCCATACATGCTATAATAGTTTTATCTATGCTCGCCATTATTGAATGGTTTAATAACTATCTTGCAACAACTCCAGTGGACGTTGTTGCCTATGATATTTTAATTTATTTTGGTTGGTTTCCAGTTTCAGCAGTATTGGTTTGGGGTTTTATTCAAATATGGCTTGATATTAAGCAGACAGAGTGGTGGGAAAAACTTCAATATGATTTGCTTACTATAACTATTCCAGCTGATTCCATTCACTCGGTTAAGGGAATGGTGAACTTTTTTAATAACTTGTCAGGAAGCAAGTCAGCAATAACGTGGAAAGAAAAATGGTTGTGGGGAAAATTTCAAGCTGATTTTTCTTTTGAGATTGTTAGTAACGGGGGAAAGATCCAATTTTATATTCGAACGATAAAAAAATATCGTGATTTGGTTGAGGCCGCCTTGTACGCACAATATCCAGATGCACAAGTAATTGAAGTTGAAGATTACATCAACCTTATCCCAGACGATTATCCAGCCGAAGACGTTGAGTGTTTTGGCTCAGAGTTCAAGCTTTCAAAGGACGACATGTTTCCGATAAAGCGCTATGAAGCCTTTGAACACATGGGCGAAAAGGATTTAAGGTTTAAAGATCCAATTTTGCCATTAATCGAAATGCTAGGAAAAATGAAAGAAGGCGAACATTTTTGGATTCAGATGTTGATTATTAGTCCTGATGATCAGGATTGGAAGAAGGAAAGCATGAAGTGGATTAAGAAAATGTACGGCATTGAAGAAAAGAAAAAGAAGGGAGTTATATCCGAAGCTGTTGGCTGGATTCCGGCAAGTATTGCCGAGCAAACATTGGGGGTTGTATTGGGTGGCAGTGAGGAGAAAAAGGCTGATGACTTTAAAATGTGGAAGCTTACGCCTGATGAGCGCGACTCGCTTGAGGCAGTAAAAGAAAAAGCAGTTGAAATAGGTTGGGTGACAAAAATCCGATTTGTTTATGTTGCTAAAAAGGAATTATTTAGAAAGGGAACGATAGCCTCCATGACAAAAGGGATTTTCTTGCAGTTTGATTCTGGAATTAATAAATTAACTCTTACTGACAACGTTACAACCAAAGATGATTATTTTTGGCAAGAGTGGCAGATGCCCGGCAAGCAAAAGAAATTGGTTGAGCGTTATAAATTTAGACTTTTTGGCGGAACGACGCCTTATATTCTGTCAGCTACTGAGTTGGCTACGCTTTGGCACTTCCCTGGGCCTGACGCTAGAACTCCAGTTCTTACCTCACTTGGTGCGCGTATGGGAGAAGCACCACAAGAATTGCTATTTGCTCCAAACGAGCTTTCTATTTTGCCAAATTTTGAGCGTAGCGCACCTGACGTCGAAGGGTCAGATTTTAGTTCAGAGACCAGAATAGAAAAATTTGTCCCAGAGTCACCAACTCCGCTAGCGCCAACAAAAACAGCCGAATCTGAATATTATCCAGTTACTAGTGAGCAAAAGCAAGCCGATGTTCAAGAAGTTGAAGGAATGCCGAATTTCCAGTACGGAATGCCAGCACCGCTTCCACCAGGACTTGATGTGTCTGATCTTCAAGAATCTGGAGTTGAGCCACCTAAAGGATTACCAATGTAAACTATGACAATGCGTTATCCGCACGATCATGAAAATGATATTATCTATTTTGGAAAAGTAAACTTCCGAAACAAGATGCAAACTTTTGGTATTAAGACAGACGACCGTCGTCGGCATGTTTATATCATTGGAAAGACTGGTGTGGGAAAAACAACTCTCATGGAAAACATGATTTTGTCCGACATTTATGCTGGACACGGATGTTGTTACATTGACCCTCACGGTGATACAGCGGAAAAACTTTTAGATTATATTCCCAGTTGGCGAATTAATGATGTCGTATATTTCAACCCGGCTGATTTTGATTATCCAATCGCATTTAACATTTTGGAAGCAGTTGACGAAAAAATGAAGCATTTAGTTGTGGCTGGAATGATGTCTGTATTTAAAAAGATTTGGGAAGGTGTTTGGTCTGCTCGCATGGAATATATTTTAAACAACACAATTTTGGCATTGATGGATAATCCAAACACGACCTTGCTTGGAATTAACCGCATGTTGTCTGACGCTGATTATCGTAAGGAAATCGTAAGTAATGTTAAGGATCCAATTGTTAAACAGTTTTGGATTATTGAATTTGAGGGCTATCAGTCGAAATTTGCTTCCGAAGCTGTGGCACCGATTCAAAATAAAGTTGGTCAATTTTTATCAGCTGGACTTATTAGAAACATCGTTGCTCAGGCAAAGTCATCAATCAATATTCGAGCAATAATGGATGATCAGAAGATTTTTATTGTTAACCTTGCCAAGGGAAGAATTGGTGAGGATTCATCGCGATTGCTTGGAGGTTTGCTGATTACAAAACTACAAATGTCGGCCATGGAGCGCGTTGATATTCTAGAGTCCGAACGTCAAGACTTTTACATGTATGTTGACGAGTTCCAAAACTTTGCCGTGGAAAGCTTTGCTTCTATTTTGTCAGAAGCGCGAAAGTATCGTCTGAATTTGGTGATGGCTCACCAGTACATTGAACAGCTTACCGAAGAAGTTCGAGACGCTGTTTTTGGAAACGTAGGGACCTTGATTGCCTTTCGTGTTGGCGGACCTGACGCATCTTTCATGGAAGAAGAATTCATGCCTCGGTTTACACCAAACGACATGATTAACCTTCCTAAATATCACATCTACTTAAAGCTGATGATTGATGGAATTACGTCACAGCCATTTTCAGCCGTGACATTGTCACCAATTGCCACTCGCACTGGTTCAGAGCAGAAGGTGATTCAACAATCACGCGAGCGCTACGCTGGATCGCGTGTCAAGATCGAGGAAAAGGTTTCAGAGTGGAGTGGATTTGGGGCTGGTGTTGATATTGATGCCGAGTATGAAAAATCAAAGCAAGTTAAGAAGGACGCAAAAAAAGCCAGGTTTTCACATGAATATACTTGCACAAGGTGTCAAAAAGTTTTCTCGTTGCCAGTAGAGCTTGATCGCTCGCGTCCAATTTATTGTGAAGATTGCCATCCAATTGTCATGGAAGAACGAAAGTCTGGTAAGGGAAGGGCGGAGCAGTCCAAAGCAAATCGGGAAGAGACAAAAAGGGTCGTTGATAAGGTTCCAAAAATCGATGACGGTGAGATTATTCAAAGTAAACCAGTGGGAACGCTCAAGCTTGAGGAACTATCAGCTAAAAAAGAAGAAGTCAAGCAGGTTGAGCAAAAGCCAGAGCTAGAAAAACCAAAACAAGAAAAAGAGTCAGAAATCAAAGCCGGGGACATGTTGCGTGTCGCGCCAAGCCCTGAATCGGCTATTCACGAGCCTGTTGAGGTTGTGTCAAAAGCTCCCGTGGTTCTGGAAGTGCAAAGAAGAGATTTGGCCGTTGGTCAGGGCCAAGGTCAGAGCCAGGTATCTGATCAGGCTCCAGCTAAAAGAAAACGTAGAAAACGAAATAGAAAAAAGAAACCAGAAGGTGAGCAAGTGCAACAGCCGTCAGTGCCAATCACAAAACCGGTCGTAGACGCGTCGCCAAAGCCAGTATTGCCTGGCGAAAAAGTGATGTTTGAGTAAGTATGAGTATTTTGGAAGCCATTGTTTCTGGGATTATTCAAGGCATTACTGAGATTTTGCCAGTTTCAAGTTCTGGACATCTAATCTTGGTGCATGAGATTTTTGGTATTGAAGCAAATAGTTTGAGTTTTGACGTAGCCCTGCATTTAGCAACACTTATAGCCGTGCTTTGGGTATTGCGTGAAGAAGTGGTTGATATATTACGTATTGTATTTTCTAAAAAGTTATTTTCTTCTTTAGGAATAAAAATTGTTATGGCAACAATCCCGGCTGGAATTTGTGGATTTTTGTTGAGCGATAACATGATTATCGCGTTGCGGTCAGCCCAAGTCGTTGCCATTTCGCTTATTTTTTGGGGAATTATTTTGTACTTAGCTGACGTCTTTGTGAGAAGATATTCAAAGCAAAGGGGAAGTCTTGAGAAAATATCTTGGTTTCAATCAATCGTAATGGGCTTTGCCCAAGCGATTGCTTTGATTCCTGGTACGTCACGTTCTGGAATTACTATGAGTGCAGGAATGTTTGCCGGACTGGATAAAGTTCGTGTTGCCAAATTTTCTTTTTTACTTTCCATTCCAGCAATTTTTGGCGCCGGAGTTCTTTCGTTTTTTGATGCATTTAATGCTGGGTTGGACATTGCCATCGCGCCTTTACTCATTGGTTGCGTAACAGCACTTGTTTGCGGAATTTTTTCTATCAAGTTTTTACTAAGGTTTTTGCAAAAGGGGAGTTTCCTCTGGTTTGCAGTTTATCGAGTAGTGCTGGGTGTCATTCTCTTAGTTTTATTTGTTTAGTTCATCGGTGATAAATTTAAGTTGATAATTTAGAAGAATAGTTGGAGTTTATTTTTTATATTTGCGCGTGAAGCTATCATTTTTAAAAACTCAACGCAAGTGGATAACTCAAAATCCGCGAGCTTTAGCGTCAAAACGCATGTGTCCAGCACCGGGTGCTGGACATTGATTGCAATATGACGGATTTATCTGCAATCGATGGATGCTGGACAAAACCTTGCATTTTTCACTATTTTTGTTATGATATCGCAGAAATAAAGATCACATACGGCCCCATCGTCTAACGGTTAGGACATCAGGTTCTCATCCTGGAAATCCGGGTTCGATTCCCGGTGGGGTCACCAGAAAAGCAGTCACCATCGAGTGGCTGTTTTTCTTTTGGAATTATTTATATAAATCGGCAAAATGCCCATAACCCGACCTGACCCCTTTACACATCTTTTGCAACCGCACCCAACCCTGTAATTCTTCCATAAACTGGTTTCCAGTGGGGAGTTTGAACTGGTATACTATTCTTGTATGGAAAATATACACTTTTAAGAAAATATGTTTTTTAGAAAAAAAATAAAACCTGAAGAATTCGTTGAATTAATGTTAGAAGGAAGAGAGGAAATGCAAAAAATGCTTTTGCAGATAATAAAAGAGGATTTTGATTATAGTGGCAATGAAAAAAATCTAAAGTTCGAGGTAGTAATTTTCTCCCTCTGGATTTTGACTCTTTCAATGCCACCCTCTAAAAAGATGAGAGATTTGTTGCATGAACAATTTTGTCAAAACATATCCATGCCAGAAGCAGAAAGAGATGTATTCTACCAAGAGATTGACAAGCGATATCAAAATTATTTCTACGCCTTTAATCTTGACCAAAAAAATCCAAGTGGGATGGTTGGCACGGTCATAACTGAAATAATAATGAATCAAAATCCGAATTTTATTCTGAAAAATTTCATACCCACAACTGGAGCAACAGATTCTATGAAGGCTTTTATGCTATTTAGACAGGCTTATGATTATGGTATAGCTATTGTTGATGAAATAAAAAATGAATATAAAATTCAAACATTGTTTAATCTGTCATAATAAGATGTTGAAACATCATCCACCCCCTCAATTCTTCCATAAATTGGTTCCAAGGAAGTCCCCTAAGGGTCACCAGAAAAGCAGTCACCATCGAGTGGCTGTTTTTCTTTTGGAATTATTTATATAAATCGGCAAAATGCCCATAACCCGACCTGACCCCTTTACCCCTTTAAAGGCTCATTTATTGGTTTTGCAGCGTATAGAATCATTATTGGTATTTTACTTTTGATGTTTTTGTAATTTTTTTTTAAAATTGGTATAATTTTGTTATAAACATAACAAAAATAAGTATGGAAGGTCCAAGAAAGGCAGAGGAACGATTTTATATAGGCACAACAATTAATACAGCAACCGGAAAGATAGACTATTCCAAAGCAGCCTATGCTGTTGGTGATACTCATGACAAAATGGTAAGGGGATCAGAGGCTACAAAAAATAGAAGAAAAGAAGCTGAGATACGGGAAGAAGCTAACAGATACAAAATTCCAGATCATGTCGAGCCAGGCACTGGAAATATGGTTAATTGGAGGATAAAGATTGCGTTGAGAAAACAAGAAGATAGGATTGAGAGATTAACTGCTGAAGGAAAGGCGGTTGGTGAAGCGGTAGAAAAGGCTTTAAGACGAATGAAGATAAAATCCGAGATAATCAGTGATCCTAGTCTGCGTAAAAAAATGCATGATAGAGCGTCAGAGATGGGTATTGAGGGTAATGATGAGCTTGCCCCGTCCGGACTTTTATCGGCAAGTGAAACCGATCTGCTACTTCAAGAGATGATTGATCAATACGAAGAATGGCTTAATAAAGGAACCTTAAAAGAGGATCATATATTTCCAAATAGTACAGGTACACTGGAAGAGATGATTACAGCTGCAAAAGAATTACAAATTTTATTAGGCGAGGAGGCACAAAATGAACAGACATAAAACGGTTATCGAATAGAAGGTAGGGTTGACTAGACTATGTTTTTAGTAGGAAATTAGATACACGAAATCCCGCAGCGGACTAGAGCCTTGCGGGGTTTTAGTTTTGATTTTGGAGATATGGTTTTTTTGCGCAACATTGATATTTCTCCATTTATTGTTTTAACTCACTATTTAATAATTAGATCGAATGATCGGGCTTAATTTATTTCGTAAAAATGATACACTCTTCGCGCTAGATAAAGGCCCATCGTCTAACGGTTAGGACATCAGGTTCTCATCCTGGAAATCCGGGTTCGATTCCCGGTGGGGTCACCACAAAATCCCCCAGCTTTTGCTGGGGGATTTTGTGATTAAAGCTCAAATCCAGTTTGCTCTATGTAAGCTTCGTAGACTTCCTTGTGCGTTC
>JAHILS010000088.1 GCA_018896835.1 Patescibacteria group bacterium
CCTCCGGCGTCACGGGCGGCACTCCGAACGGATCGTCGAGCCAATCCCATAGGTCACGATATGTGAAGAGGTTCCACTTCAACAACGCGACCAGGTTCGAAAGAGACCACCCCCACCGGGCACGCAGTTGCAGGTACTTCAGCAGCAGGATCGCAATCAATGCTGTCCAAATCTGAATCTTCAGCGCATTGAGCGTCGTGCCCACGAAGGTCTTGATCCGGAGGTTCTGCTTCAAAGCCTTGAAGAACAACTCGATCTGCCACCGATCCTTGTAGATCCGAGCGATGGTCGTGGGCCCGAGATCCAGGTTGTTGGTCAGGAACTCGAACTCCTGGCCGGTCTGCGGATCACGGTAGCAGACGATCCGCAACGGATGGGGGCAGGTGTACCGGCTATCCTTCCTGGTCAGCCGGATGATCTTGTCGGACAGGATGCCGCGATCACGAGTCGTCAGGTTGATCGCCGTGACGAGGTAGGCGGCATCCTTCTTCAGGCGGGTGACGAAAAAGACACCACGGGCCGTCCAGTCACCGAACAGCCGGTAGTCGTTATAGCCGCGGTCGAAGACGACCACGCTGCCTGGCTGCAAATCCAGGAGTCTCGCGACCTTCAGGTCCGGCTCGTAGCCGCCGGTGATATGGGCGAATGTCGGCAGATAGCCGTCGTGATCCAGCAGTAGGTGTAGCTTGATGGCTCCCTTGGTCTGGCGAAACCGGGCCCAATCGAACAGCGAAAGCGACAGATCGATCAATGTCGCATCCAGCGAATACAGCTTGTTGCGAAAGCGGAAGCGGTGACCGGGCGCCTGTTGGCGGCATCGCTCCAGGAGTTGATAGAAGACATCCTCGTAGAGCTGCCAGGGCCGCTTGCTGTTCGCGTACGCGAGCGTCGACTTCTTCGGCGCCTGCTTCATGCCGAGGTGGACGACCTTGCCGAGGCAGCTCTCCAGGCCGCCGCAGATCTCACGCAGGCTGTGGGCTTGTGCCAACTGGCAGAACATCATAGCGACGAACTGATCCCAGCAGGAGAAGCCCTTGGTGGCGTGCTCGGCGTTGGCGCGACGGACGGCGCGCTGGAAATCCGAGCGGGGGAATAGCTGTAAAAGCTGGCCAAAGAGGCTGGTAACGCGTACCATCAATCTGCCCTCCGATCGCGTGGTCCTGGAAGTCTGTGGTGGACCCAGAATGCCATGCCGGAGGGCATCTTTAAATATCGATCACGAAGTTATCTTGGACAGGTGTGGCTGGCACACAAGGCGCGCCAGCCCCGCTTGCTGGTGAGAGGTGGCCCCAGGAAATCGGACAGTATGCTAAGGTGGCTCCCGCCCTTTGACCGAGAGGACAGGAGCAATGACGACACGACGCAGATTTTCCGCCGAATTCAAGGCCAAGGTCGCCCTCGAGGCGCTTTCTGGCGCCCTGACGATGGCCGAGCTTTCGGCTAAGCACGGCGTTCACCCGA
The DNA here is from genome assembly GCA_018896835.1 of Patescibacteria group bacterium. Classification (GTDB taxonomy): domain Bacteria; phylum Patescibacteriota; class Patescibacteriia; order UBA9934; family UBA9934; genus UBA9934. The sequence goes on from JAHILS010000088.1 coordinate 1,462, forward strand.
ACATGATCAGCCAGTGGAAGCGGCGGGCTCAAGAGAGCCTGCCGGAGCTGTTCGCCAAGAAGGTGGACCGGACTGAGGCGTCCAAAGACGCCGAGCTCAAGGAACTCCATGCAAAGATCGGGAAGTTGACGGTGGAGAACGATTTTTTGTCCAAAGCCTTCGGCCGATAAGTGGAATTCCCCCGGTTCACTAGACACTTCCTAGGCTATAATGGAGCCTAAAGGAGGCGTCGATGAGCAGCCAGCGATATTCCCCGGAGTTCAAGGACGAAGCGGTCCGCCAGGTCACCCAGCGCGGCTATCCGGTCAAGGAGGTAGCCGAACGCGTCGGGGTCTCCGAGCACAGCCTGTACAAGTGGATCCGGGCTTCCCGGCCCGCACGGGCCGAGGCCGCCGAGCTGTCGGCAGCCAAGCTCGAGCTGCAGAAGCTGAAGGCAGAGCTGCGCCGCGTCCAGGAAGAGCGGGATATCCTAAAAAAAGCCGCCGCGTACTTTGCAAAGGACCCAGAGTAAAGTACGCGTTCATCCGCGCCCATCGTCACGAGCATCGGGTCGCGGTCATGTGCCGGGTTCTGCGGGTCCATCGCAGCGGCTATTACGCGTGGCTGAAGATGCCGCGCTCTGTGCGCTCGATCGAAGACCAGCGTTTGCTGGGCTTGATCAAGATGTCCCACGCTGCGGCCGACGGCGTCTATGGCAGTCCCCGTGTGTTCCGCGACCTGCGGGAAGAAGGTGAGACCTGCGGCCGACATCGGGTCGCCCGGATCATGAAGGCCGGCCGACTCCAGGGTATCCA
>JAHILS010000006.1 GCA_018896835.1 Patescibacteria group bacterium
GTCAATATTAAGATCAACTGAATTTGCGTTTAGCATGTTTTCAATAAGCTCAGTGCCAGGGGTGCTTGTTGCGACTACAGCGAAGACTGGTTGGGCTGATAAAAATAATAGTGAAATTAAAGGCAATATTGCTAGTTTTTTGACCATAGTTTTGTTATAAATTAACGCATTAGAATAGCATAAAAATGAGTTTTTGTCAATTATTAGCCTAAAAACACGCCATATCACACATAAGGTTTTTACTCACTTTGAAAAATTCAAAGTTAGAGCCCTGACCCCAATTCCTCTGATTTATGATAATATGAAGCTATTATGTTTGATCTACCGAGATGGGAACAATATAAATTAATTGATTCAGGTGATTTTGAAAAACTCGAGCAATTTGGCGAAGTTTTCGTTGTTCGCCCTGAACCAATCGCTATTTGGACAAAGCATGAAGATAAAATTTGGGATGATTGCCACGCTACTTATAAACGCAAAGGCGATGATGGAGAGTGGGATATTAAGAAACCTTTTCCTAAAAATTGGAACATTGCCTGGAAAAAACAAAAGTTTGAACTGCGAACAACTTCTTTTAAGCATACTGGTCTGTTTCCTGAGCAAGCCTCAAACTGGGAATGGCTTGGAAAAAATTTAAAACCAGGAGCCGCGGTACTAAATCTATTTGGTTACACAGGTGGCGCTACTATTGCCTGTGCGCAGGCAAAGGCGAGCGAAGTGGTACATGTTGATGCATCACGCCCTGCAATTTCTTGGGCAAAAACAAATGCCGAGCTTTCAAGTCTTGGTAAAGCGCCAATCCGCTGGATTGAAGACGACGCGCAAAAATTTGTTGCCCGTGAACTTCGCCGTTCAAGAGTATATGACGCCATCATCCTTGATCCACCAGCGTTTGGACGTGGTCCCAAAACCGAGCTTTGGAAGTTTGAAGAACACTTACCAGCACTTCTAACGTCACTTTGGGAAATCCTTAATCGCAAACACGGGCTTCTGCTTCTCAACGCCTATTCGCTTGGCTTTCCACCAATCGCTCTTGAACAACTGGTGCGAGCTTCAATTCCATGGACAGCAAACATTGAAACTGTTGAACTTGGCTTGGAGGAAACCACAAAGCGTAAATTTGTTGTGCCGGCTGGAATTGCTGTACGAGTTACTTGGTAAATATGTTTAAAATTTTATACGAAGACAATCACTGCATCGCAATTATCAAACCGCACAATATTCCGGTGCAAGGTGATCAAAGCGGTGACAAAGACGTTCTTACGATCGTGAAAGAATTTATCAAAACACGCGACAGTAAACCAGGAAATGTTTTTTTGGGTCTGATTCACCGGCTTGATCGTCCAGTGGCCGGAATTGTCATTCTTGCCAAAACAAGCAAAGGCGCCTCAAGACTCTCAGAACAATTCAGAGCCCATACAATCATCAAAACCTACACAGCGATCGTAGAAGGTAAACCAAAACAAGAAAGTGGAGAAATCATTCAATGGCTGGTAAAAGATCATACTCAAAACAAAGTAACAGTTTGTAAACCAGATACTTTTAACGCAAAAAAGGCAGAGCTTAATTACAAGCTAATTTCGTACGATGAAAAAAATAACCAATCCACAATCAAAATTTATCCAAAAACCGGACGACCGCACCAAATCCGAGTTGCAATGAGTAAAGGCTTGGGCTGTCCAATAGTCGGTGACACCAAGTATGGCGCTAAAGCATCGCCTGACAAATCGATTGCGTTATGTGCAACTGGACTCGAGTTTGATCAACCAGTCACAAAAGAAAAAATAAAACTTACTATTTCACCTAACCAATGTTTATGAAAAAAATTATTATGCTGTTGATATCGATTCTATTAGTAGTTGTCGCAATATTCATAGCAATCACTTTTAAATATCAACAAGATCAAGTCCAAGACCAAGTCCAAGATCAAGTCCAAGATCAAGTCCAAGACCAAGTCCACGACCAAGACGCAGGCGAAACAATAGAACTTCCCGACTATCTTTATACAAATGCGTCAAAAGACGATATTGTTGTCGATA
>JAHILS010000047.1 GCA_018896835.1 Patescibacteria group bacterium
ATTTACATCCATCTTTGTACTAAACAACGATGAAGTAGCCATCTACTTACATCAAGCTGTACGAAGGTTAATTGTAAATAGGTGTGGGGGTTATTTCTTTTTGTTTTTCATTCTAAGCTGTTCTATTTGTTTTTCAAAATCCTCGATTTTTTTGTTTTCAGGGTTTACTTCTACCAACCTATCCAAAACAATCATTGCTTTGTGTAGATCTTTAAGCTTTAAAATTGACTCAAGATATAGATCTAAATACTTTGGATTTCGAGGGCTTAAATCAACAGCTTGCTCAAAATACTTTTCTGCTAATTCTTGATCGTCGAGCATCTGCGCAACTTCTCCTAAGCTAGCTATAACGCTAGCGTCCTCTGGCGAAAGCTTATTTAAAAATTCAAATGTTTCTTTGGCTGACGTGTAATCTTTTGTGTACAAGTAAACCCTTCCAAGCAATTCATAAGCTTGTTTGTTGCGAGCATCCAAACTTATCACGGCAATTAATTTTTTCTCAGCCTGGTCCCAAATTTCCTCATCAATAAACCTCTGTGCTTCATCAATGAGTTTATCGATAACTCGCAAATCCCCTTCTTGTGTAGCTTGTTGATTTTTCTTTAATTGATATCTCCGTTCCGCAGCGGTGAGCTTGCCGGCGATAGTGCGAATGATTGTCTGTGCTCCTGATCCAATCGGCCTCAAAACATCCTTATGAGCTTTTTTTACGTACTTAAGCCCAGTACGCTCGATCCTCTGCCGTATAAGTTCCTGTTTTTTCTTTTTTTCAAAAGGCACCGGAATAGACTCAGGATCGAGCAATCTAAGCTCTGTCCACTTTCTAATAAAAAGCCACGTCATACCAGCGATCCCAACTATAAAAATTAAAATAAAAATTATTGTCCAAAACATATTATAATTCTTGTGCGGTTATAACATCTGTCGCTGACTTAACTATCAATTCAAAATCTTTTACTTTCAAGCTTGCTCCACCCACCAACACACCATCAACCTGTTTTTCTCTAAGAAATGCGTAAACATTCTTAGCGTCAATTGAACCACCGTAAAGAATGTGTATTCTATTATCAGCAACATCAGTGAGTTTTTTTACTAATTCCTTGATAAAGGAATGCATCGACACTACGTCGGCTACAGAAGCGGGTTGACTGGCACCGATCGCCCACACTGGCTCATAGGCAATAAAAACTTCTTTTTGACGCGGTATTCGAACTCCGTTAAATACTGATACTATTTGCTCAGACACATAGCCCTGCGCGTTATCAGCCTGACGTTCGACGAGCGTCTCGCCAACGCAAAGCACAGGCGTAATTTTAGATTCCAACAGTACAGTTTTATATCTTTTGGCAACAATTTCATTTGTTTCACTAAAAATTATTCTCCGCTCAGAATGACCAACTAAGGCATACTGGCAACCAACATCTTCCAACATATGAGCTGAGACTTCTCCAGTGAACGCACCCTTCTTTTCTGTTCCACAATTTTGCGCACCAAGTTTCATGCGTGAACGCGCCATTACTTTGCGAACATCATTAAGAACAGTAAAAGATGGAAAAATAACAACTTGTGGCATATCATCTTCACCCCGCAGAGTTTGCATAACAGCCCGCGCAAGAGCGACGCTCTCGCGTATTCCCAGATGCATTTTCCAATTTGCAAAAATATACTTCATAACATTTATTTAAACTTTGGAATATGAGCCAAAAACTGTTCATCGGTCTTATAAGGACCAATCACTGCAATTGATGCTTTGGAAAAATCTAGTACCTCCATCGCAACCCGTTGTACATCTGATCTTTTTACTGCTTGCAGTTCTGCTAAACGTTCCTGCGGAGTTTTTGCTTCTCCCAAAAATAATTCTTGCTTGGCATAAAACTCGGCCTGTGATGATGAATCTTCAAGATTTAATTTCATCGCCCCCTCAACATGCTCCTTTGTATACTGCAATTCTTTGGCTGTTATTCCGTACTTCTTTATTTTTTCAATCTCTTTAAACATTGTTTTCATTGCCTCTGCTAAACGCCCAGAATCCAATCCTGCAAAAATAGTAAATGTACCAACATCTTCATAAGTCCCCACCCTTGAATGAATACTATAACAAAGACCTCTTCTTTCCCTAACTTCTATAAATAATCTTGAACTCATTGATCCGCCTAAGACAGAAGACAAAATTTTTATCGCTGGCAAATCTTTGTGCCCTCTGCCAACAGCGGGAAATCCAAGAGCAACTTGAATTTGCTTAAGATTTTTATTGTCACGCTTTATCCGAATTTGACTTTGGGAACTTGTTTCTGACACACGCTCATGCACGCCAGGATTAACCACCTGTTTGCTGACAGAACCGAAAGTTTTTTGTAACATCTGAACTGCATTTTTTGGCACAGCTCCAGCCACCACTACAACCATCTGCGATGGTTGGTAATATAAATCTCGATACGAGAGAATGTCACTGCGTTTCATTTTCAAAACAGACTCTGCGTTACCAGCAATTTCTCTCCCCAGTTTTGTGCCAGCAAACATTACCTCTTCCACCAAGTCTCCGATGTGCATGATAGGATTTTCTTCATACATCTTAATTTCTTCTGCAATTACTTTTTTCTCACGGGCAAGTTCTTTTTGATCGAACTTTGAATTAAAAAGCATGTCGTGCAATAAATCAATAGCCACCTCTGTTTTGTCTGAAGCTATTTTTACGTAATAACCTGTTAAATCCTTACCAGTATAGGCATTAAACTGGGCGCCATAACGATCAAGTTCTTTTGAAATGTCCAACGTTGTTGGACGCTTCTTTGTGCCCTTAAACATCATGTGTTCAATAAAATGCGACCCTCCCCAGACTTTATCGGTTTCATAACGTGAACCAACGTTTGCCAGAACCAAAACTGTTACTGCTTGCGTGCCATCAAAGGGGATAAGGTGATAACGCAGACCATTTTTTAGCTGCTTGGCTTTGATCATATTTTGTAATTAAATCAAATTTAGAACTAGAAAGTTAACCTTTCGGCAAAATACTTTTCTAAACCAGCAATCGCAATACGCTCCTGTTGCATTGTGTCGCGATCGCGAACTGTGACTGATTTATCCTCAAGAGTGTCAAAATCAATTGTCACACAATATGGTGTTCCGATTTC
>JAHILS010000048.1 GCA_018896835.1 Patescibacteria group bacterium
ATTTGCCGCCGGACTTATTCTTGACCCAGTTCACTTCCGATATTTCAAAGATGCAAAAATTGTGCATGACGTTAAGCAGGCACTTAAGGATGCTGACGCATCAAATGAGGCAATTAAGCAGGTCAATCATGCCATTGAAGAGCATTCACATCGTCACATTGAAGATTTAATTGAACCTCTCGCGTTTTTTCTTGTGCCAATCTTTTTTGTGTTAACTGGAATGGAAGTCAAGCTTGATTCTTTATTTGATGGCAGAGTTTTATTAGTTGCGCTTGCAATCACACTCGTGGCGATCGTGGGAAAGATTTTAGCAGGAGTGGCGTCTGGAAAGGTGAATAAGCTTTTGGTGGGTTGTGGCATGATTCCACGGGGAGAAGTTGGCTTGATTTTTGCTTCGATCGGCAAGGGCTTGGGAGTAATCAACGATGAGCTTTTCTCTGTGATTGTAATCATGGTGATCCTAACAACTCTGCTTACGCCACCGATTTTAAGTGTGATGTTGAAGAGGATTGGAAAATAGATAGTTAAAAGTAGAAAGTAGAAAAAAATATATCACCCATCCCGAACGGAGTGAGGGATCCCGGTCGTCAACGATAGAACGTTGGGCGATCGACGGGATTCCTCGCTAAAGCTCGGAATGGGTTTTTATATACGCAAGGCCATTTAGACATCTAATAAATTCCTGATTGGGACAAAGACCATTAAGCATGACGACCACCCGGGTGAGGGGTGGTCGAGAAGATTGGGTAGTGGACTTCGAGCGGATCACTTCACTTTGTGACCCCGATTGAGCCACTCCTGCGCCTCGTAGGCGCTGGGTTTTTCAGGGAAGGTGTTGTCGATTACCCAGTGCTCAGTGCCTGCCTTGAGGCAACGAGCCTTGGCTTCCTCGACATCATTTCCGCGCTCGACGCGGGCCTGCGTGGGCAAGCCCAGCATGCGTACCTCGAGCCAGCAACCGATGCGATCAGTCAGGGGTCGGAGGATGCCACTGCGGCGCAGGGCGACGAGCCTGTGGATCGCGTCGTACGCAGCTTGACCTTGGATTCTGCCGGCCAGACCGTGCTGGATCATGCGGATTTCCATGGGGGGTCGCAGGTCGAAGTCGAGCGGGGAGCGGTACATGTCTTGTCCAGTGCGCCACGCGGGCGCGGTTGAAGTGCGCAGATTTTTTATCACAAAAACACGAACTTGTCCATATCGGACCCCACCATGACGGCAAGAAGGGTCTCAAAATTTATTGCGATGAAATTGAAGGTTCCTCCCCCTCGACAAGCTCAGGATCTATGACTGGGCGTCGGGATGCGGCAGGATTTGTCTGATTAGCGGGCGTGTCCTAACAGCATATTCACATAACTTGTGGATAGAGATCGGATCTCTATCCACAGGCCACGGCGTTCTATATTTAATTCCTCATTTCAAACCCCGCCAGAGGCGGGGTGAGAAATCCTTTTGGTTCTATTGAGTTCGAGAAGATCTCTCGCTCCGCTCGAGATGGGGAGAAAATAGTCTAACTGCGGAGAGTTGAGTTGTAATCCCTACCTTCTACTTTCTACATTCTAGTTTAGTCACCAATTCAACATGTGGTGTATGCGGGAACATGTCGATGGCGCGCATGGCAGTTACTTTATAAAATTCTTGGAGCATGACTAGTTCGCGGGCGAAGTTTTTATAATTGCAGGAGACGTAAATGATGGTCTGAGGTTTGGCTTTAATCACATCTTGCAAAGCATTGTCATGCATTCCGCTTCGGGGTGGGTCAAGAATTACAATGTCAGGATTGAGTTCTTTCCAGTTAAACTCCTCGGTTTTAGCATCATGAAATTCAACCTTAACATTATTAAGTTCAGCATTTTTTTGAGCATCGATTATAGCTTCGGGCACAAGTTCAATTCCGATTGTTCGATTAGCCTTGCGGGCGAAACCTATGGCAAAAAATCCTGTTCCACAATAAAGATCAAGGACTGTCTTGCCAGAAACATCGCCAGCAAATTCTTGTACGGTTTGTAAAAGTAGTGGGGCAGTGCTGGAGTTTGTTTGGAAAAATGCGTTTGGGGAGATTGTGTATTGAAGCTCGTTGATTGTCTCCTGGATCGATCCTGTCCCAATGATTGTGCGTAGTTCATCACCAAAAGAAACGTCAGAGATCGTATGATTGATTGACCAGATCAAGGTTGTTGGATCTGTAAGCTTTCCAAGTTCTTCAATCGCCAGCTTGGCTTGATTTTCTTCCGACTCGTCTGTCGGGGCGCTAGTTATTATGTTAATCATTGTCTGACCAGTGGAAGTGCATCTAATTGAGGCGTAGCGTAGAAGTCCAGTGTGTGCTTTGCGGTCAAAGTACGAAAGTCCTGATGCCTGAGCCCAGGATCTAGTTTTAAAAAAAAGTTCATCAATGTGTTCGTCAGCAATAAAGCAAGGATGATTATCAATCACGCGCCACCATTTACCTTTTTCCCTCAGTCCAACTTTTCCTTGAAAATCAATCACAAAATCCATGCGATTGCGGTAATGCTCAGTTTTAGCCGACGAAAGAATCTCCTCACACCGGAGCGGATTCCCATCCACCTTTAGCTTCTTGAGCTTAAAGCTTCCATTAATATCAGAAAGCTTTTGCTCAAGCTGTTTTTTGTATGGAATATGCGACCAACCGCACGATCCGCAAAGGTCTTTATTTGAACATGGCATAGTGGGGGGAAGTATAGGGGAAAAGGAGGAAAGTGACAAAATGGTAAAACCATTTTGTCATCGCGGTTAAAGAGCCGGGATTCAGCGAACCTGGACTTGGCCTGTGGATAGAGATCGGATCTTTATCCACAGAAAGCAAGATCCGCCGCGATGTGCTCGCGGCGGGAAGGGTGGATTGAGTCGACCCAGTCTCATCACATGGACAGAGGGCTGTGCCAGGCGGAGAGCTGGGCAATGCTTGAGATCCTCGATAATGGCCCGCGCCACAGGACGTTGTACACAGCCCAAGCTTTGTGGCCGACCCACCCGAAGCGGGAGAAGCCACCGAGGAACTTGTCGAGGTCGCTGAAGGTTACGATGTCTGCGGGTACCAGGCTTCCGTTGTAGCTACGGATGCTGATCCACCGCTGGCCGTCCATGTCGGTGGTGAGCTCAACATCGACGGGGCTGGGGAACTGATCCAGGGAAAGCTCACCGATCTTGCCGTCGATCGTTGGGAGCTTGTCCTTGGGCTTGGCCTCGACGTACCCCACGTCGATGACTCGCACACCGCGGTTGTTCGTCACCTGCGCCATGATGTTGGTTTCGGTGACTTCATAGTCATTTTCCACCAGTTGTGTGCACGCTGTGGCGCGCTCCAGCTCGGTGACGGGGGGCTTGAACTGCGTGATCATGGGTACGAAGTGCCGACCACGCGGGGTGCGGACGAGGAACTTGCTGGTCATGCTTCCCTCCAAGGGAGCGGTGCGGAAATGCACATGAAGACTGTAATTAATATCACCAAATAAATCAAATTTATCCACACTTCTTCGCTCGATTTCGCAAAGCTTCGATGTGCAGGCTAGAGATCGGATCTCTATCCACAGGTAGTAAAAGCAAAAGTGAAAAGTATAAAGTTAATGTTTTCCACCCCAACGACAGGACCTGCCTGCCCTGCCTACCGGTAGGCAGGGGGCCTTAAGACTAGTTGCAATACGGTTTTTAAGTCCTCCCCCTCAACAAGCTCGGGATCCATGACTGGGCGTCGTGATGAGGAAGGGAACAAATGTTACGTCCTTTCCTTACATATTTTCAATCGAGATTCTATTCATGCTTGTAAAAACTGTAGATATTAAAACAAGCACAAGTGATACGATCGTATCACTTGTGCTTGTTTTTTTAGATGTGTTCTTTTGGTTAGCTAAGCGGTGTGGCTGTTAAATTTGTGATGGCTATTTGTCTACATATTTTTGCTCAATCACGCTATCCGTAGGAGGCTGAACATCCAGAAAGTCGAATTCCCACAGAAGTTTAACTTTCTTAAAGCGCGATGCCCGCCACAGAGGTGGCGGGCGGGAGGTTAGGTTGGACGTGTGGCGTGAGGAGATGTGTTAGGAACGCCGACGTGCCAGGATTTGGTAGTGCAGTTCGTCATGCAGTTGGCCGAATGTACTGACTGCCTTTGGCGCAGAGCCCACTCGTCCGAGTTCGGCGATGATGACGTGGTTGCGGTTTATCCCAGCAATGAGATGCACCGCGAGCGTGCCAGCGTATGTTCCGATGCGCATCCCGGGGGACACTGGGTCGTTGGCATGTGCCGACTGTGGGATTGGGCCGTTGCTCGTCTGTGGTACGAAGCACTCCCCACTTTCGTGAACCGTACCCCAAAAAGTGGACATGAAAATGTCCACTTTTTATATCTGGTAAAATAAATCAATAATAACAACATCATTTATGCGAAGGGTATTCACACAAGAACAAATAGTCATGTTATCGAGTAACATTAATGTCCAGCGTTGTAGCGATCGTTCTGTTACCTATACGACTGTCTTTAAACGAAAGGCGGTTGAATTGTATGAGCAAGGTTTCACTTCGACGGAGATATTTAAACAAGCAGGGTTCAACCTTGACGTCATAAGTAAAATAAAAGCGAGAGAAACCCTTAAAGGGTGGAAAAGGATTGTGAAGAAAAAAGGGATTGGAGGACTTGTTGAATGTCGAGGTCATAACAACAACAGCGGAAGACCAAAAACAAAAGGTCTCAGTGATACGGACAGAATCGAAAGATTAGAAATTGAAAACGCTTACCTGAAAGCCGAGAACGCTTTTTTAGCCAAACTCCGGGCCAAGCGAAGGGAGTAAAACTCAGGCCATGTCAGAAGTACAGACTCATTCGAGAGTTAAAACGAAACATTGAAATCCTCTGTGTGGTTGCTGATGTCTCAAGAAGTGGATATTACAAGTGGTTAGCGCGTGCAGATGAGCCTCAGAAAGACTATGAAGACTATTTACTTGTTAAAAAAGTATTTGAGAAAGGAAAGTCTAAGTTAGGATGGCGTACTGTAAAAATGAAGCTTTTGTCAGATTACGGGGTCATAATGAACCACAAGAAGATCCAGCGTGTCATGAAGAAGTATGGCTTGCAAGCAAAGATTCGACGAGTGAATCCGTACCGAATGGCCATGAAGAAGTCTCTTGAACACCGTACCTTTGAGAATCTTCTAAATCGACAGTTTACACAAGACAAGCCACTGAACGTATTTTGCACTGACATCACTTATTTGCCTTACAACCACAAAATGGCATACCTCTCAGTCGTCAAAGATATTGCCACAGGTGAGGTCATGAGTTGGAATCTGTCCCAACATATTGATATGAACATCGTTATGCAAACAATTGAACGCATGAAGGCTCACCCACTTTTTACTACAGCATCATTAACAGATATTCTTATACATTCTGACCAAGGAGTGCACTACACCCATCCAGACTATATACGGGCTATTCAAGAACTCGGCATGAGGCAATCCATGTCTCGTAAAGGTAACTGCATTGACAACGCACCTATTGAATCTTTTTTCGGCCACCTTAAAGACGATATGGACTACAAAAACTGCAAAACATTCAATGAACTTTATTCACGAACAGAGCAACACATGAGATACTATAATTATGAACGTCCTCAATGGAATCTAAAAAAGATGACCCCTGTTGGTTACAGGAATCATCTTTTGACCGCCGCCTAGGTGTTTTCTTTCGTGTCCACTAAACGGGGTACGGTTCATTCGAAGGGGATTTTTTCAACGATCGGGTTGTTCATGACTGCTCCTTGTCGCACACGGCGACGCTTGGGTTTGCTTGAGGATAAGGGACACCGAACTGCTGAAAAATTAGCCCAATAAGTGAAAAATGTTAAATTGAATCCAAGCTAAGATCTATCCACAACCGAGATCGGATCTCTATCCACAGGCTAAGTTCAAGTTCGCTGAATCCTTGGTCTCCTTGTCCTGATCTGCCTAATAGGTTTCCGTTATTTGCTGTCGTGACTTTCCCCTTTGTCCTTTTCCCTTTATACTGTTTTTATGATCGTCATCGCTCACAACATTCGTAGTTTGCACAATATTGGCTCGATTTTTCGAAATGCGGCCGCGTTTGGCGTTGAAAAATTATATTTAACCGGTTTTACTGCCGTGCCACCTCGCAAGGAAATCGCCAAGGTGGCATTGGGCGCACAAGACTTGGTTGCTTGGGAGCAGGGAAGTATTGAGTTAGTAATCTCGAGTCTTAAAGATCAGAGCTACAAAGTTATTGGACTGGAGACTGGAAAGGATGCAAAAGATATTGCTAGTGTTAAAGAATCAAAAATCGCGCTCGTGCTTGGAAATGAAGTTGAGGGAATTGACGCAGAAACCCTGGGAATGCTCGACTCCATCGTAGAAATCCCTATGAACAAAAAACGCTCACTCAATGTCTCAGTTGCCAGCGGTGTCGCGATGTACGTCCTAACTTCCTGAACCTTTTCCGTCTATGCATCCATTTTCAGTAATCATCATTACCAAAAACGAAGAAGGGAATTTACCTGTTCTTTTGGCGTCAATTAAGAAACAGACGGTTCAACCAGCGGAAGTGATTGTGTCTGATGCACAATCGACCGATAAGACTCGAAAGATTGCAAAGGATTTTGGTGCACGAATCGTTGACGGCGGTTTACCATCCAAAGGGCGAAATGCTGGGGCGGTTGTGGCTAAGACAGAATATTTACTTTTTCTTGATGCCGACGTTGAGCTAAAAGATTCAGAATTTTTCCAAAAAGCCTGGGAAAATTTTCATGGTCAAGAATTTGATCTTGCCACTGTTGACGTTGATCCAAAGAGTGAGCACTGGTGGGATAAGTTTTCTCATAAATTCTACAATCGTTATGTTCGTCTTTGGGGAGCGCAGCATCCGCATACGCCAGGATTTTGCATTTTTTCAAAGAGCGCATTACACAAAAAGATGGGCGGGTTTGATGAGCAGATTGTTTTTTGTGAAGACCATGAATATGCTCACCGGGCAGTTAAAAAACATGGAGCAAAGTTTGGATTTTTAAAAAAGGAAATTGCGGTCCCGGTATCAGTTCGTAGAATGGAACGTGACGGGCGTGCAACGATCGCGGTAAAATACTTTTTAGGAGAAATGCACTTTCTCTTTCTTGGCCCGATAAGAAACGAAAAATTTAAATACACATTCGGCTATGAACAACACAAACACAAGAAATAAACTTTTTGATCCAAGCGTTGTTAAACATGCAGAAGTGCTTGGGAAGCTTGTTGAAGAAAGCTCGCCTCGAAGAATCTTTCTGCTACTCATATTTATCTCCAGCGTAATTGCAACTTTTGGATTGCTTCACGATAGTGCCTCGGTAGTAATCGGCGCCATGCTCGTGGCACCACTCTTGTGGCCAATTCTCGGCCTTAGTATGGGGATCTTACTTTTTGATGTTCGAATGGCCAGGATGTCAATACTGAGCATCTTTTTAGCAATTACAATTGCGGTTGGAACAGCTATGGTCATCACATTTTTCTACGTACCTCTTGGGGCATCGCGTGAGATTTTGCAAGTAACAACAGTTGGATTCATGTTTCCAGTAGCTATCGCTGCTGGAGCGGCTGCCGCGTTTGCTGTTTGCTATGAGAGCGTAAAAGAGATTGTAACTGGAATTGCAATTTCGGTCGCATTACTTCCACCTCTTGTCACAATCGGGATCGGCCTTGGAGCAACTGATTGGAATTTGATGGAACTGGCAATAAAATTATTTGGGATAAACTTAGCAGGAATAATTGGAGTTTCCATGATAATCTTCGCCTTGCTTAGGTTTAGAGATCATAAAAGAGCGCTTGAGGTTGATGTTAAAAAAGAAGAAAAGATTCTAGAAATGAAATAATTTCCCACCCGCACTTGGCGGGTGGTTTTTTATTTGCAATAGCAATCGATGTGCGCTGTTATTTATGATATACTTTTCTTGTAATTCGTAAGGAGGAAACATGGCTTACAAAAAAATCAAAGGTAAAACTTTAACTTGGTATCATGTATCAAAATATACGGAAGCTGATTTAGAGTTTTTACAAAAGAATTTTAAATTTCATCAACTAGATTTTG
>JAHILS010000049.1 GCA_018896835.1 Patescibacteria group bacterium
AAATAATTCGTAATGTAGTGCCTAACAAATATTGTGAGGCACTCATGGCTTATCTCAAAACAAAAAAAATTGGAGGCAAAAAATATTACTATGCCGTAGAGTCTAAACGCATAAACGGCAAACCACGCACAGTAAATCAAATCTATCTTGGCACTGTCGAGCAACTTATTGCTGCCAGGCTACAAGCAGATACAACTCAAGCGCCAAAAGAAGCTGCAGTATTCGAGTTCGGTATTGTTGCCACCTGCTTTGGCCTGGCTAAAAAACTCAAGCTCGTTGCCTTAATCGATCAAGTTGTTCCAAAACGCAAACAAGGTCTGACCGTTGGGCAATATCTTACAATCGCGGCGATTAGCCGTGCTGTTGAACCTATTAGTAAAAGGGCATGCTGGAATTGGTATCGACAAACGTGCCTGCCTCGTCTAATGGATAATTGCGCCAGTAAAGCTGACTTATGCTCGCAAAGATTCTGGGATCACATGGACATGGTTCCCATTGCAGCGATTCCAGAGATTGAAAAATCCATTAGCCAGCACGTTATTGAATTGTATAATCTGGATTTACGATTTTTGATTTACGATACAACAAATTATTACACTTATATTGATACTTTTAACGAACGTAACCAAATTGCTCAACGAGGTAAAAATAAACAGAAACGTTATGACCTCAGACAAATCAATTTGGCATTGGCAGTCACCAGAGATTTTCATATTCCTCTATTCCATAAGATTTATGAAGGCAACACAAATGATAGCAAATCTTTCACCAGCATTGTTGATGAACTGATTGACCGCTATAAACTTTTAGCAAAATATTGTGAAGACATTACGATTATTTATGATAAAGGTAATAACTCGAAAATAAATCAGAAAAAATTAGAAGCCTCATCGTATCATTTTATTGGTTCTTTAAAACTGAGTGAGTATCCGACGCTGGCAACACTTGATACTGCTTCGGAATGCTTTAAGCCTGTTAATGATGAACGGCTTGGAAATGTTACAGCTTACCGAACAACTGAATTTGCATTTGGAATGGAACGTACAATTGTCGTAACTTTTAGCCGAAGTTTTTATGAAAAACAGAACAAGACGCTGCTTCGACAAATTAATAAATGCGAGAAAGAACTCGCAGAACTCAAGACCAAATTACAAAAGTGGATTGATGCTCGTAATAGTGGTAAATCATTACCAGGAACTCCATGCACATACCAATCTATTGAAAAACAAGTAAATGACATACTAAAACAGCAATATATGAAGGATATTTTCAAAATAGACATCACTGAACACAATGGATTAGTTAATTTGGATTATAAATTTTGTTCAGAAAAATTCACCGAGATTCAAAAAACTCGGCTTGGTAAAACTATCTTGTTTACTGATCAAGACAACTGGTCAACGGTAGATATCATTTTGGGTTATCGCGGCCAATATCAAATCGAAGCTGCCTTTAAAATTACCAAGCGAGGACATTTTTCTTCATGGCAACCGAATTTTCATTGGACAGATCAAAAATTACATATTCATGCGTTCTATTGTGTGTTATCCTTACTTTTCATTTCGCTTGCACATCGACAGGTATGGCAAGCTGGTATTGAGATTGGTCTCCCCACTTTAGAAAAAGAATTAAAAGAGATAAAAGAAGTTATGACTCTACAATTGCCGCCGTCAGGCAAATTTCAAAAAGCCAAATTCTACCGCACTCTGTCTAAAATGTCTGATCGGCAACAGGCAATCTATGAAACGCTAGAGTTAAATAGTTTGGCGCCAGATTAGAAGTTAGGCACTACAAACACAATCTCTATTTGTTTTTAATTATCAATATGTTATGGGAAGCTTCTTAAAATAAGTAGGAAACTTCCGCTAGATAAGACGACCGAAGATGATAGGCGTGACGCGGCTGTGCACATGGTAGAACCTGGCGCGTCGTTATCCGCCTCCTTGGTCGTGGATTGAATCATATGTCTTACATCGGGCGGGATGTGCCATCGCAGGTAACCAA
>JAHILS010000050.1 GCA_018896835.1 Patescibacteria group bacterium
ATAGATACTATAACTTAACTAGGCGCATGATTTCGCGCCCAACAAATCGCTCAAGCAACCTGTTCACGAGCCTGCTATGCCCCGCCACTGGCGGGGCTCCGCAATCTCGCGCCCAGGCCGCTTAGCTCCGATGTTATGTTTGAAAAATAATAAAAAAAGGAGAATAAATGGCAATACCTGACTATCAGACAATTATGCTTCCACTTCTACAATTAGCTGGAGATCAACAAGAACATAAATTCAGAGAAGCTATCGAAACTCTCGCGGATTCGTTTAATCTCACCACCGAAGAACGCAAGGAATTACTCCCCAGTGGACAACAGGAGATATTCAACAATCGTGTTGGTTGGGCCAGAACATACATGAAAAAAGCGGAACTCATAGAATCCCCGAAACGCGGATATTTGAAGATTACCCAAAGAGGATTAAACGTGCTTGCTAAGTCTCCTCAGAAAATAGATGTTTCTTTCTTAGAACAATTTCAAGAATTTATAGAATTTCGCAATTTTAAAAAAGACAAAACAATTCTACAAGAAACAATTGGTGTTAAAACTGAAACAACACCAGAAGAAGCACTAGAAAATGCCTATCAAAACCTAAAGGATGAATTAGCCAGTGATCTTTTACAACAAATAAAACAAAGCCCTCCAAGTTTATTCGAAAAAATTGTTGTTGAACTTCTTGTTAAAATGGGTTATGGCGGAAGTCGAAAAGATGCAGGACAAGCAATTGGTAAAAGTGGAGACGAAGGTATTGACGGAATCATCAAAGAAGACAGGCTTGGACTGGACATCATTTATATTCAAGCTAAGCGTTGGGATAATACAGTAGGACGACCAGAAATCCAGAAATTTGCGGGCGCATTACAAGGGCAAAGAGCACGAAAAGGTATTTTTATTACAACATCAAACTTTTCAAAAGAAGCTCATGAGTATGCAGCAAAAATAGATTCAAAGCTCGTCCTTATTGATGGGGAACAACTAACTCAATATATGATAGATAATAATATTGGTGTTACGCCTATTTCAAATTATGAAATTAAAAAAATCGATTCCGATTATTTCGCCGAAGATTAAAAACATAACGACGCACTACACCTGACTGTTACCCGCCGCGAAATCGCGTCGGGCACCAGCAGGTGAGTTTGAATGTTGGACGGGGATTAATAAAAAAATGAAAATAAAGCATCCCCGTCCAACATCGGAGCTAAGCTTGCAGCATTAGCTCCGATGTTAGGCCAATAAGAAACTAAAAGAATATATGAACAAACG
Source organism: Patescibacteria group bacterium (assembly GCA_018896835.1). GTDB lineage: Bacteria > Patescibacteriota > Patescibacteriia > UBA9934 > UBA9934 > UBA9934. The sequence goes on from JAHILS010000050.1 coordinate 1,272, forward strand.
TATCCACCTATTTGAATTTCATGAGCTTGATTGGTTCCCCAAAATATGGCGAGACTTATTCACTGATTTCCTCTCATATTTTGAGGCTACTGAGAAGCTCTATGTTCCTATTGCCCCTTTCCTATTGCCTATAATCAAGATAAATAATACATTTACAGTAGTTGACCTTTGCTCTGGTGCTGGTTCTCCTATTGTTTCAGTTGTCAACGCTATTAGTGATAACATTGATAGCAACGTTCAAATAATGTTGACTGACAAATTTCCCAATGTTCCTGCACTTACACGTATATCGAAAGAATCAGGAGGGAGGATAAAATTTATTGATAAGTCTGTAGATGCCACGGATGTCCCTGAATACTTACAGGGGTTTCGGACATTTTTCAGTTCATTCCATCACTTTAGAGAAAAATCTGCTCTTGCTATCCTTTCAGATGCTGTAAACAAAGGGCAAGGGATAGGTATATTTGAATATACGGAAAGAAGTCTATTGTTACGCTTAGCTCTTTTTGGGATACCCTTGCAACTCTGGCTTTTGCTAAATACTCCTTGGATTCGTCCCTTTCGTTGGCAACGAATATTATGGACTTATTTGATTCCAATATTACCCGTTGTTATTTTTTGGGATGGTGTTGTTTCGTGCCTTAGATCATATTCAGAGAGTGAACTTAACAAACTTATCAATAAATTTAGTTATTCTGAATATTCATGGAAGGTAGGACACATAAAATCTACTATGCCATTTAATATTACTTATCTGATAGGGTATCCAGCAAAAAAAGCCTAACAAAGCGCTCCAGTTGATGCGGAAGAGCCCAGCGTAAAAAACACGCTGGGCTCTTCCGCACAACTGAGCTTGTCGTTGGACGGGGATTAATAAAAAAATGAAAATAAAGCATCCCCGTCCAACATCGGAGCTAAGCTTGCAGCATAGCTCCGATGTTAGAAGAAAACTAAAATGGAAAAAAATAATAAAAAAAGACCAAATTCTCTAACCAATGCTCCTCTCCAGTACGCTCCACAGAATGAAATTGGCGTTGTTTATCTCTTTGCTCACATCGCACGGAAGAAACAATTTCGTATTGAAAAAATTCGCCCACAATTTCCCGATTGCATCGCTTATCGCCGAAGTGGAGATCAAGAGAAACTTGTCCGAATCGAATTTGAGTATAGATCAAGCAGTTTCAAAGCTCACCATCACGATACCAAAAAATGTGACTGTATTGTTTGCTGGCATCACGATTGGCCTGACTGTCCGCTCGAAGTAATAGAGCTTAAAAAATCCTTCCATTCTGTGCCAAAGGTGTGGATTCAACCGGTCATAAAAAGCCAATGGCACAATCTTGATTTGAAACATTTGGATTGGGGACTTTCAAAGCGTGCGACCATCGGCGACATTTTGCTCATGTACCGATGCTATCCAGATAAAGCGATTCGAGACATTTTTATCATCACAGGAGAATTATCTCGTGGCGTTGCGAGTTGGAGAAACGGTTCATGCTATTCTGCTGCTGTCAAACGCTTATGCAAGCTTACTGCCCCTCTCTTTCTCGAAGACTTCAAGACCCATCGCGTTCTCAAAACAGCGGGGTTTGTTCGACGCAATTTTCAAGGAAACCTTCTTGTCTCCGAGTATTGGGCATATATTCACGAGTTAATCACTAAAAGAAATCCCAAAACATTAAAAATACTTAAGAAATATGATCCGGAAAAAATGTAAAAAGCCAACAAGTCAATCAAAATGGCAAAATGCCTCCCAAAAAGCACATCACACTGCCCGATGGGCAAAAACGATGACAAAATGGCTCATCTCCAAAAAAAATGAAGGGGGCGCAAAGTGGCATGTTGTAAACTTCGTGGGTTCAAGCAATTCAGAATCGAGAGGTATTGTCGATTTGCTGGCCATACGAAAAGACCACCGAACCCATGATCCCAAAATTAAACGAGGAGATTTATTTGATGTAGTTTTGATTCAAGTCAAAGGCGGTAGCGCTCCTTTTCCAACAACAGAAGATATTGCACGCTTGAAGGAGGTATCCAAGTACCATCGCGCAAAAGCGATAGTCCTGTCAGAATGGAAACCACAAAAAAGGTTGCAACTCCACCTACTCAAACGAAATAAATGGATAGAAATAAAACCAAATGAAATCTTCTAACAATCGTTCCAGCCGACAAAAACCTACGGTTTTTGCGGGCAGACCTCAAGTGGTAGAAAAAAGATGAAAAAATAATAAAAATATGGTATGATTATTTCATTATGAGTCCAACTTTATTTCGAGTAAAAGGATATCGCTTTTATTTTCTATCGAATGAAGAATCCCGGATGCATATTCATATAGAATGCGCGGATGGTGAAGCAAAATTTTGGATTGAACCAATTATTGCGCTGGCAACTTGTTACAAATTAAACCCGAAACAACTAAACGAAATACAAACAATCGTGGATAAACATAAAAATGAAATCATTAAAGAATGGAAAAACTATTTCAGTAAGCGTTGAAAACGTTACCTCGTTTGGCATTTGGATATTAGTAAAAGCCAAAGAATATTTTCTTGATTATCAAAATTATCCTTTCTTTCAAAATCAAACCATAAAAGACATCCAAAATGTCAAATTACTCCATGGTTTTCACCTCTATTGGCCCAATTTAGATATTGATCTTGAGATTGACAACTTAGAAAATCCTGCAAAGTATCCCTTAATAAGCAAAATGGGGAAAAAGTGATTCTAACAAGGCAATCCAGGTAATTTTATTCCGCCCCGAATTTTCGGGGCTCCATAAAATACCTGATTTTTGTGTTGGACGGGGATTAATAAAAAAATGAAAATAAAGCATCCCCGTCCAACATCGGAGC
>JAHILS010000087.1 GCA_018896835.1 Patescibacteria group bacterium
AATCTTGACAATCCCCCTTTGTGGTATTATTCATACCACATGTGGTACATAATAAACCACAACGAATGGAGGAAGAGAGAAAGAAATGTACGGAGGTGAGCCAAGAAAGGGGGAGGTGAGATGTTTGGTGAATTTATCAAGGAAAGAAGAATCGCCAGAGCCATCACTTTAAGAAAATTTTGTCAGGAACTCGATTTGGATGCCAGCAACTGGAGCAAGGTTGAGAGAGGTCTTCTCTCTCCACCCCAAGACGAAGAGAAGCTGAGGCGCATCGCAGACCTAATCGACATTAAGCAAGGATCGGATGAATGGCAAACAATGAAGGATCTGTCCTGCATTGGAGCGCAGATGCTACCCGAGGACATCGCATCGGACAGAAGAATCGTAAATGCATTGCCTTTATTTTTCAGAACGGTGAGGAGTGACAAACCAACAGCAGAGGAATTAGACAGGCTGATAGAACTGATCAAAAAGGAGGCATAGGCATTGAATCAGGCCGAGTTCCGGTGCAAATAGCTCAGGGTAGAAGATATTTGGGATTGCGCGGAAGATGTCCGTACCCGGTATTGGTCGGCAGAAAAGCTACCAGTCGATGTCGAGGCTATTGTAGAATTCAAATTAAAGCTCGATATTGATCCGGAGAACAACCTCATGCAGAAGACTGACATGGAAGCCTATCTCAGATCGGATTTGAGAGGAGTCGTTGTCGATCACGATCATTATATGAATGAAAAATTCGCCAACCGAATGAGATTCTCATTTGCCCATGAACTCGGCCATTTTTTTCTTCACAAAGACTTTTACGCTATGATCGTATTCGAATCAGCAGCGGAATGGAAAGAGATCCTCCTAAGCCTGCCCGACACAGAATACAGATACTTTGAATACCAAGCCAATGAGTTTGCCGGCCGTCTTCTCGTCCCTCGAGAAGACCTTGTTCACGAAATTGAAAATGCCTTGAAATTACTGGAGCTAAATAACATGCTGGAATATTTGAAAGCGGATCCCAATGCCGTGCTTTCGCGCATAAGCACTCAATTGTCAAGGCCATTTGGTGTTTCAACAGATGTTATCGAACGGCGCGTGGACAGGGAAAAATTGTGGCCACCGTATGTTTAGATACACGGGGAAATGGGGTCAGGTCTTGCGATGACATATTATGGTGAGATATGGGTTATTCATGGCTCTACCGCTTCGGATAGAATACCCGGGCTCCCTTATCATGAAAGAGATAGCGGATCATCTCGGGGTTCATTATTCGATGGTGAGCAGGGTAGTCAAGAGAGTTGAGGCGGGGATGCATCATTGCAAGACCCCATAATCCTCCGAGGACGGCGGAAGGGGAGAAATCAATTGGAACTTAAGATATTCGATGTTTCGCATGGATTCTGCGCGTATCTCATCGCCGATAACGGAAACGTTATGCTCTTCGATTGCGGGCATAACCAAGAGACAGGCTTTCGTTCTTCAAACTACTTGCCGGCGCATGGGTGCCGCGGCATCGAGCACCTCATCATTCAGAACTTCGACCAAGATCATGTGAGCGACCTGCCAAATATTCTCGCGAAACTTCCCGTCACGCGATTCTTCAGGAATCAGTCATTTACTCCCCAGCAACTCTCGGCCATAAAGCTTGAATCCGGACCGCTGACGGCCGCAATGCAGGCAGCAATCACAATGCACGAAACGTACACCCATCCGTCTGTCACTCCGCCCCCGTTTCCTAACATTGACTTCGAAACGTTCTGTAACTCTTACCCGACGTTCACGGACACGAATAACCTGAGTCTTATCTCGTTTGTGATTTATGACGGCATGGGTATCGTCTTTCCGGGAGACCTCGAAAAGGCCGGGTGGATCGAATTGCTCAAGAACTCTTCATTCCGAACCTACTTGGCAAAGACGAACATCTTCATCGCCTCTCATCATGGAAGGACAACGGGATATTGTGCCGATGTCTTTAAGTACTGTCACCCTGATATTGTGCTAATATCAGACAAGGAAATCGTCCACGATACCCAAGAGCAAGATTACAGTCCTCATGCATCAGGGATTCTCTGGAACGGAGGGCCGGACAAACGGTTTGTTCTTACAACGAGGAAAGACGGCATGATCGCAATCGAGAAGACCCTGGGAGCTGGATATCGCATCACAGTGTAAGGCATCGAACCAGAGGGTGCATAAAAGAATAGAGGATGGGAGTTGATATGAAGGATATACTCAGCAAGCTTTCCTCGTACAACCTATTCAATTACCTACTACCTGGCGTCATCTTTGTGGCAGGAGCAAGCAAGTTTACGCACTATTCCTTTGTACAGCAGGACATTATCATAGGACTCTTCCTCTATTACTTCATTGGGCTCGTCATCAGCAGATTCGGATCCCTTACAATTGAGCCTTTTCTCCGGCGACTTTCCTTCCTGAGATTTGCTGACTACAAGGATTTCGTCGCTGCGTCTAAGAAGGATGAGAAGCTGGAGTTACTTTCCGAGGTCAACAACACTTACCGCACACTATGCTCTCTGTTCGCGCTTCTTCTCCTGTTAAAGGTTTACGAGAGAATCGAGGACAGATTCACCGCCCTGAAGGACTGGAGTGGAATTATCCTTGTGGTCCTACTGTTGATCATGTTCTTGTTTGCATACAGGAAACAGACGCTCTACGTAATCAAGCGAATCAAGGAAAATGGGTGAATAGTATGAGCATAGTCAAATCATTCTCGGTTGGTGATGGGGACATGTTCTATATCAAACATGGCTCTGACAATTTCACCATTATCGATTGCTGTATGCCTGAAGAGGACAGGGATGACATTGTTGCAGAGCTTAAATCTGAATCCAAGGGCAAGGGTATAGTCCGCTTCATCTCAACCCACCCTGACGATGATCACATCTTTGGCCTCTCTTATCTTAACGAAAAGATGAACCTCCTGAACTTTTACTGCGTCAAGAACGAGGCAACAAAGCCGGACGAGACCGATGATTTTGACCAATACTGCGCATTACGAGATGACTCCGGCAAAGCCTTCTATATTTCGCGAGGGTGCGCAAGAAGATGGATGAACCAGGACACCGAGGAGCGGGGTAGTGCGGGAATCAGTATCCTTTGGCCAATTACGACTAACGAGCATTACAAAGAGGCACTGAAACAAGCTAAGCAAGGGGAGAGTCCGAACAACATCTCCCCGATTATGAAATACAAGCTGAACGGCGGTGTCATGATATTGTGGATGGGCGATCTCGAAGCAGATTTTATGGAAAACATCAAAGACGCAATCACGATGGACAGCGCCGACATACTCTTCGCACCGCATCATGGTAGGGATAGTGGGAAGGTTCCAGAAAACTGGCTTGAGGACATCAACCCGCAGATCGTCATAATTGGCGAAGCACCATCGAAAGATCTGAATTACTATTACGGCTACAATACGATCACACAGAACTCTGCCGGTGATATCGTGCTGGAATGCGAGTCAGGAAAAACCCACATCTATGTATCCAATTGGCGTTATTCAGCGGACTACTTAGACGATGAGGGCCTGACTGGCACTTACGGCAAGTACATTGGTACACTGAATGTATAGGATCGAATGTAGGTAACTACAGCTAACGAATAGCTGCGATGAAATGTCTATCACACGGAGGTAAATTAATATGGCTACGAAAAAGGTGGACTATAACATGTCTGGGGTTGAGAAATTACCTAATGACAATCCCGTACTTTACCAAATCGAAACTGAAGGAGGAAGGGAAAACTACGTGGGAGTCGCGCAACGTGGTCGCGTCAAGGAACGAATTGCAGAGCATCTTGGTGAAATTCCTGGCGCAAAAGTATCAATTGAGCAATTCAATAGCATTGACGACGCAAGGGCAAAGGAAGCGAACGTCATCAAGCGAGTACAGCCTAAATACAACAAGCAGGGTAAGTAGTGCCCAACCATGCGCTTTCAGCAGACGCAGAGAACCGCACGGCTAAAACGCGCCGTTATATTTTCTATAGTACCCCTCGGCCTGAACTTGGTAGAACACTGCGAAGGAGAGAATTTTTATGCCACGACTGACCGAACAGGAACAGCAGGAGATTGTCCGTTTTATCGAGGCGGACAGGCCGTTGCCGGAGAAGTATCGCTTTCTGCTATTTGAGGACAAGCGGGAGGTGGAACTGGTCTGGAACGGCAAGACGAGCGAGGTCTGCAATATCGTCCTGCCCTTCCAGGTCATCGAGCAGGTGGACGAGCCGAGGGCCGAGAAGCCGGAAGATAGCGGAATGCAAGGGGACCTTTTCGATTTTCGCGGCCGACAGCTCAAGGGCTGGACGAACAAACTCATTTGGGGCGACAACAAGCTCATTCTCGCATCGCTGAAGAATGGCCCGCTGCGTGAGGAGATTGAGAAACAGGGCGGCATCAAGGTGATAGCTATTGACCCACCCTTTGACGTCGGGGCAGATTTCAGCATGGACATCGAGATCGGCG
>JAHILS010000051.1 GCA_018896835.1 Patescibacteria group bacterium
AATGGTTGTGAAAACCGCTTGAAGCCAAATTGAAATTCCAATATCCAAAATTGATCCTGGAATTCTAATCATGAACATGGATAAAATAAATGCTGGAATCGTAAAAACCGCAGATACTAAAACTCTTCTAAGAACATTTTTTTCATTTTCGTAATGGTGATCATGGCCATGCTTATGATCCATTTCTTGCATTACTTTATAACCCTGATCTTTGATAATCTGATGAATATCGACCAGGCCTGTTTGCCTTTCATCATATTCAACCATAGCTTCTTCAAGCGCATAATTTACATTTGCAGATATAATTCCGTTTCCTTTTTCTAATGCGTGTGTGATATTTGCAGCGCACGATGCACAGTGCATGCCTTGAATTTTTATCGTTATTTTTTTCATATTACTTTTCTATTACCTTCATTGTACCGCGCACCATTCCCATCGAACAACTAAATGTGAAAGACCCAGTCTTTGTTGGTGTGAACTCAACAATATTTAATCCTGGTTTAATGTTAGTGCTGACTCCAAATGTGCGCATAACTAGCGTGTTAGCACATCCCATAAAATCAGCACCAGTTATTTCCCACCTTACAGGTACGTCTTTTATAACAGTCAAAATATCCGGGCTATAAACTCCCACAGAAGTGACATCCATCTTTATAACCTGTTCTTTATTATCATATTCAATATCAGACACTTCAACCTGATCTGATGCAAAAGATGGAATAATGTACCAATCTAAAATTGCTAAAGCATTTTCCGCATTACTCATTCCAAGGAGAAGAACAAGCACACCTGCAATATTTGTAATGCGCTTTAACATCCTCCCTTTTGACTTTGATGTAATCCATCCAATCCCTAAAAGTGCAGGCACAGTTCCCAGAGCAAATACTCCCATAATTAGTGCTGAAGATTTTGGATCTCCAAGTGAAAGTGCAAATAATTGCATCGCTTGAGTAAATCCACATGGAAGAAAGAAGGTAAAAGCACCGAGAACAGCTGGAACAGCTGGATGGTGCGAACTACTTAAATCATGAATTTTATGCGACAGCCACTTTGGTGGCGTAATTGGTAATGCTCCTTTTGGCCACAAATTTAAAAGATTAATCCCCAGGCCAAGCATAATTATAGCAATGATTAAAACAAATAAACCATTGGCTGTGGTTGAGAGTTGAATCGATTGTCCAATCCAACCAATAACTGCACCAAAGAAAAGAAAACCAATAATCCTTCCGAGATTAAATAAATAATGTGGCCACATTTTTTGCTCAAGAGTAATTTGTTCTTTTCGTTTGGCAGCCGAGGCTGAGACTGCAGTTACAAGCCCTTCTAGAACTGCTGCGCAAGAAGAAAATGAAGCAATTAGTCCAATCACCAGGACTCCCAATAGACCGCTGACATTTTCAATATTTGGAGTTAATAAGAAAATACCAGTTTGCCTTAGGATCAAATACAATCCAAAGATCACAACAAGAATTCCTGCTATGTAAGACCAACCAAAAGTCTGAAATTGCTCAGATTCTGCATCAGGATTTTTGCTACGCTCTGATACTAAGTATCCGTGTTTGGCTAAAACCGAATCAATATCTTTCGAATTTATATCTTGTCCTTCTTCTAAGTGAACAGTCACTAATTTTTTTGAGTGTGAAGCCTTTACCGATCGAACTTTTGACATTTTTGTAAGCTCACGCTCAATAACAACCTCACAACTAGCGCACGAAGTTCCATCTAAACTAAAAGTTTTAATTTTTGACATATAAAAAACACATACTTAATAATTATCTAGCAAAAGTATGTGTTGTCTATTCGCGTTTTTGAGTTTTGAGAATGTACCTTTGTTTACTGGGGGGACTCTGACCTTTTGGTCGTGCAAAAAAAGATGGCAATACAATATTGATCCTCTGACCTGTCGGTTCAAGCACTACAACTACAAGTGGGATTGATATATCTGGATGCTCAGAAAGCTCAGCCGCCCTACCCATGCAATGCTCAAAACAATTTTGATCCTTTTGGTGATCCATGCCAGCATCCGTGTGCATTTCATCTTTTTCTTGTGCCTGTACAAACAAATGAGACATCTGCATCGGCATATGGAATAAACACCCCAGAGCTAAGATCGAAAATGTAATTATTTTAAGCTTTTTCACAACGTATTCATTTTAGCACGACGTAGACGTGACGAGAAGTGATGGAAAATGAATAAAATTATTTATAACTTTATAGTTAATATAAACGTATTTGACAGAACGCGAAAAAATGGATACACTCAATTTATAAATTGCGTATCAAACAGCGCGGCAACCAGCCGAGTTTTTTTATATTAATTTAATCAACCCCCTCCGTCCTTCGCTACTCTGTAGCTTCGAAACGGCAAGCCAATTCCCCCTTGTGAAAGGGGGAGAGACCAAGTCTACCTATGCTTAAACTTTTAAAAACTCACTTTGGATACGATAGTTTTCGTCCTTTACAAAAGGAAATTATCGACACCATCATCTCTGGCCAGGATTCATTAGTCTTAATGCCCACTGGTGGTGGAAAATCTTTGTGTTTTCAACTCCCAGCCCTGACTTTGCCAGGAATAACGCTTGTCATCTCTCCACTTATCGCTCTGATGAAAGATCAGGTTG
>JAHILS010000001.1 GCA_018896835.1 Patescibacteria group bacterium
GTGGTGGTGGGGCTTCTGAAATATGTAGTGTGTCTGGTTGTCAGGCGAGAGCCATGCCTTTAACGGAGTATGTTAGTTGTTCAACAAGTTTATCTTGCGGGCCTAACAGGGCTTACTATGGCGCGTATATTCCAGGCGAGGGCTGGCCTGACCAACCGGGAAGTTGTGCCACTTATCCAGCGCTTGAAAGTTGCGTTTGTTGCGGTTCAGAAGGGAGTGTTTCTTGTTCTTTGAACGCAAGCCCATATATTGGGCAAACGCCTCTTGCCGCTTCGTTTGCTTTGAGCGGATTTGGTCCCATTACCCAGTGGCAACTAATTTATGGTGACGGAACTCAAGCGTGTAGCCCCTCTCCTTGTGCAGGCAACCCCAATGCTCTAATTCGTAACCACACTTACAATTTGCCCAACCTTTATTCCGCCATCTTAACTGTTTGGAACTCTCTTGGCGTTTCAAGTGTATGCAACGCTCAACTTACTGCCCTGCAAACTCCGCAAAACTTGAGGCACACCGCTAACAGCACATCTTCTATTGATTGGGCATGGGATACTTCGCCTGGAGCCGAGTTTTATCAAATTTTTCTTGCCTCATACAATATTTTAAATCCTTTACAAAAATTAGCCAGCGCTTATTTTAATTATGGCAACACGAGCGCAACAACATTTCACCAAACCCAAACCTTTATTGGCGGTTTAATTAACTTTGCTTCTCTGAATGTTCAGTGGAATTTGCCGGCCGAAATAACGGTAAAGTCCTGCCGGAATAGCTTCTGCACCACAGGGGCTACCGCTCAAGCCAATACCTCAATAGAAAAAGCCAATCAGATTTCTTGCTCTAACATCACAAACTCAAGCATAACAGCAAGTGCCACTTCCCTTGAAAGAATTGATAACTATGCTACCAAGTTTTCTTACTTAAACCAAGGCAATTCCGGAGCGCGTGTAAAAATTCAGCGACAGTCCGATGGTTCGGGCTTACAAACTAGCCCTTGGCTCACAGGCAGTGGAGGTGTTTGGAGTGTTCCCGCTCCTTACACCTTTAGCGGGCTTTTAGCAAACACAAGTTATTTGGTTTGCGCTCAAAGTCGTAATCAAACAGGCAGTTCCAGTGGAGCGGGCGATTATCGGCCAGGACCTGATTCAAGCGATTGGTTTTGTGTTAATTGCGCGACAACAGGCGCTCCGCCTCCAGTTTCCCTGGGTTATCTCAAGCTCTATCATCAGGGCTTGGGCACGATTAAGTTAAATCTTATTAAAGCCAGCGATGCTTTATTAAAGAGCCCGTTTCCGGGTATGGTTAAGGTAGCTCGCTTTAATGGCGATACCAACTCTGCCGCTGACTTAGTGGCTGTAACCGACCCCAATGCCTCGCCTGTGAGGATTTACACTGGGCTCACAGGCGTTGGTAGTCCTAATGGTATCTGGTCGTGGAAGAAGTTGCCCTAAAATGTTGTGGAGGGCAGACCCCCCCAAATTTGGGGGTTTATCAAAAACATTGACAAGATTCCTGTGTTTATGATATCCTGAAAACAGCTCTTTTCTAATTCTTTGAAAAAATAAAATTTGGAGGGAGGTTGGAGAAATGCAAAATCTTGCAGTTTATACCTCGTTTAATGGAGACAATATGGTATTTATTGACTGTATGCGCAGGATAGCTATAATTAATGGTTATGTTCCGATTAATCCAGAATATGCTTTAGGTTATTATCTATCAACAACATCTCATGATGGAAATAAGAGCGAAGTAATGAAAGACTGCTTATCGCTAGCCATGGCTGCGGATGAGTTTTGGCTGTTTACTGAATCAGAGGATATTGTCTTACAACAGTTATCTGAAGGTATATTGATAGAAATGCTTCTGTGGGTTCGAACGAAGCCTGCGAAGGTAAGAGCGTTCTCAATATCTGAAACAGTGAAGAGCCTCAATTATCACGATCATGCCAAATATGAAGGGCGAGTACTGAATATTGATGAACCTATGATTCGCAGAAGCCTTGAAAACAACCAATTTGGTGAAATATCAGGTTTTCTTGATAAGATAAAGTATACCCTTAGGCCAATTGTATTTATAGACATTAGGAATGAGGATTTTAAGTACATAGATTGGGTAAGGGCGTATGCTTATCTCAATGGAAAAATACCGATTTCTCCTCAGCATCTTACACCAAAGTTTATATATAGCATCCACAATATGCAGGAAAATTATCAAAGTAGCATAGAGAAACTTAGGGATGTTGCTTCAGAAACATGGGCGATATATCATTCTGATACTATGCTTCAGAATATAAAGGAGCGTTACAGCTTGTCTTCTAGGGTTACTTTCATCTCTATGCAGGAGGTTGGGGTGCCAAAGTATACGACTCCGAGGAGTTGGCCTATAACCTCAAAAGAAGTAAAGGAAAATTTGCCGTGAATTATTTGTGGGCAATGGTATAATCAAACCATTGCCCATCTTTTTAAAAAATATATGCGTGAAAAGTATATTTTAGCATTGATTCAATTTTCTCGTAGCACAAAAATGAAAAACCTGCCTATTTGGGAAAGGGGATTTTCGAGAAGTGATAAAGCTAATTTGCTAATATCTAACAATGCCTATGCTTTTGTTTTGGGTTTAATATTTGATCAAAGTATGAAGTCAGATATTGCGTGGGAAAATCCGTATAAACTAAAACAAAGATTGGGTCATTTGAATATCAAAAGGATTGCAGATATGAAAATTAAGCAACTTACTTGTATTATAGCTCAAAAAAAATCTTTACATCGCTTTCCAAGAAATATTGCAAAGTATATTATTAAAAGTTCCCTGATAATCAAAGATGAATTTCAAAATAAAACAGATTTGATTTGGCGTAAAAATAAATCAATTATCTCAGCAAAGAAGAATTTTCTTAAATTGTGTGGCATAGGAGAAAAGAAAGCCAACTTAGCAATACTGCTACTTGCGCGTGAATTTAAAGTAAAATTCGACGATATACGCTTTTTAGAGATCGCTCTGGATTCCCATATTAAACGCGTCCTTTCAAGAAGTGGCCATTTTGACACACTAACAGAAGATGGAATTGCTGAGATGAATTCAATATTTAGTAAGATGCATCCTAATTTTCCCGCTTTATTAGGAACATCACTATGGTACATAGGAAGACATCTTTGTATTACGACTAATCCGAGATGCAAGATCTGTCCGATGTCAAAATGGTGTTTAAAGCGATTATAAGGCGATTAACAATCAACAAAAAATATGAAAGAAGTTGAAATAAAAGCAAAAATCAAGGACTTTAATTCTGTGATTAGTAAATTAAAAGAAATTGGATGCGATAAGATATCCGAACCGATTATTCAGAGAGATATTATTTTTTTGGGTGATGGTTTAGAATTTTTAGACATCAAAAGTGGTACTAATGTCTTAAGAATAAGGGCAGAGAATGGGAAAAATATTCTTACTCTGAAGCAACCCCAAGAAAATGAACTGGATTGCATTGAAAGAGAAGTTATTATTGATAATCCTAGAGAAATGGAAGGGATTCTAAAATGTCTTGGTTATCATGAAGTTGTAAGAATTAATAAAAGAAGAAGAAGATGTGATTTCAAGAAATACAAGATTTGCTTAGATGAGGTTGATATGTTGGGCAAATTCATTGAAATTGAAAAAATGTCAAGAGAAAAAGATAGTATAAAGGTGCAAGATGAACTCTTCCAGCTTTTGCTAGATTTAGGAATACAAAAAGAAGAAAGAATTACTAAAGGATATGATACTCTTATATATAGAAAGATTAATCAGTCAAACTGCCGAGAAAGTTTGATGTCCTTGTTGTAATGTGCTGTAAGATAGGCAAACAAGGAGTGGACTGAACCCCAAAATTTGGACACTCCCCGTGAGGAGAGCCGCTCCTTACACCTTTAGCGGGCTTTTAGCAAACACAAGTTATTTGGTTTGCGCTCAAAGTCGTAATCAAACAGGCAGTTCCAGTGGAGCGGGCGATTATCGGCCGGGACCAGTAGCAACCGATTGGTTTTGCGTGAACTGCGTAACAAGTGGCGTCTCTGAACCTGTTTCCTTAGGTTATCTCAAGCTCTATCATCAGGGCTTGGGCACGATTAAGTTAAATCTTATTAAAGCCAGCGA
>JAHILS010000052.1 GCA_018896835.1 Patescibacteria group bacterium
CAGAGCTCGCCTTCCTGCCCAGGTGAACAAGCTCTGGGGTGGTCGTGATTATGCCCGTACCGTCCACGGGAAAGTTCTTGGAGACGATATTCGCGTCCGACCAGTCGTAGCGACCGGCCGACACCATCTGCTCGATGGACATTGAGTAGTCAATGGCGACCGAGTAGGCTGACCTGGGCCTTCCTGCAAGCAGGGCGTCGCAGAAGGCCTTGACCTGGCCAGTGTTGGCAGAGGCGATGAGCGCCTCGAATCCTTCCTGGCCCAACTGTTCCTCAAGATGCGCAAGTGCACGGAAGTACGACATGACTTTTCTCCCTGTCCTTTTATGCAAAGGACTCACTCCTTGCCAACTCGGCAAAGAGGAAGGCTTGTTCTGACCTTCTTGATATGCATCTTGATATGCACATGAGGAAGGTCATAACTTTACCATGAGTAACGATTAGTGAATAAATATACCAGTATTTTAGTATTTAGTCAACCAATCCACACCAATCCACAAATATAAATCCTCTAATATTGACTAAATTAGCATATTTAGCTACACTACGGTTCGTAATGTGGTTTTACTTGTAACAGCTAAAATAGCCACAAATAAGCTTTAAAACCAGAATATGTCACACAAAAAGGCAGCCGGTTCCAGTTCTAACGGACGAGATTCCGTTTCAAAAAGACTTGGACTTAAGAAAACAGATGGACAATCAGCCAAGGCTGGACAGATCCTTATTAGACAACGCGGTTCAAAATATCACGCTGGTAAGAACGTTCGCGTTGGCGCAGACGACACGCTTTACGCTGGAGTTGATGGAATTGTGAAGTTTACTAAAAAGTGCCTTCCAAGTTTCACCGGAAAACTAAAACGAAAAACTCTCGTTCACATTGTCTAATCGATACAATACTAACGAAGAACCGCCAATAAGGCGGTTCTTCTATTTATCCACGTTATCCACAGTCGAGATCCGATCTCTATCCACAACCGAGACCTAGTCTGTGGACAAAGATCCGATCTCTATCCACACTCGAGACCTAGTCTGTGGACAAAGATCCGATCTCTATCCACAGGGCATCTCTAAAAACACGCACAAGTGATACGATCGTATCACTTGTGCGTGTTTTGCGGACGCGATATTTTAAACTTTTTTCTTGCCCGTCACTTTTCCCATGCCTTTTCCTGTGGCCTTCCCTCTACTCTTTCCTGCCTTGATAAGCCCAACGAATAATGGGTGCGGGCTTAATGGTCGACTCTGAAATTCTGGATGGAATTGAACGCCAACAAAGAATGGATGATTTTCCAGCTCAACAATTTCTACAAAGTGATCATCAGGGCTAACGCCTGAAATTACCAAACCTGCACTCTGCAAAGCGTCGCGATACTCATTATTAAATTCATATCTGTGACGATGACGCTCACTGATCATATCAGTCTTGTATGCCCCTGACGCCTTACTTCCCTTTTTTAACATGCAAGGATAACCACCGAGTCGCAATGTTCCGCCATACGAACCCTTAGCCACATTATCTTTTTGACTTTCCTGAATATGCACAACTGGGTGCTCTGTCTTTTCATCAATCTCCGTAGTATTGGCATCCTTCCAGCCAAGCACATTACGCGCATATTCAATCACAGCACACTGCATTCCATAGCAAAGCCCGAGATACGGGATTTTATTCTTTCGACAATATTCAATAGTCTTAATCTTTCCTTCAATACCACGCGATCCAAATCCTCCTGGGACGATGACAGCATCCATCTGGCTTAACTCTTTTTTCATCTTTACTGGGCTTTTCTCAAACTCCTCTGAGTTAAGCCACTCAATTTTTGCCTTTACCCCCTCAGAAACAGCAGCGTGCTTAATCGCCTCCAAGACTGATAAGTAAACGTCAGAAAGCACAAAGTCACCTGTAGAAAAATACTTGCCCACAACACCAACTTTGATTTCCTTTTTGGCTGACTTCATTTTTTTAACAAACCCATGCCATCTCTTTAAATCACTCTCCTTCTTTTTAAGTCCAAAACACTTAAGCACATTGTTGGCAAAATCCTGCTGTTCAAACATGTCAGGAATGTCATACACGCTCTTAGCGTCAGGTGCGCTAATTATATGCTCCTTTGGCACGCCACAAATCCAGGCAATCTTTTGCTTGCGTGGATCGTCCATTGCCATTGGAGAACGCCCCACAACAAAGTCTGGACGTATACCAGCGCTATTTAGTGTTCGAATGGCATATTGCGTCGGCTTTGATTTCATTTCACCAACCGATGGTGGCACTGGAAGATAACTAACTATCACAAACCTCACAGAATTAGGATCTTTAACCTGCATCATACGAGCAGCTTCCAAAAACAAAACATTCTGATATTCACCAACAGTGCCGCCGACCTCAATAAGTGTAATATCAGCTTTTGCTTCTTTTGAAGCTTTTTCAATGCGACTAATAATTTCTTCTGGTACGTGTGGCACGACTTCCACACATTTACCCTTGTATTCAAGATTCCGTTCACGTTCAATTACTGTCTGATATACCCGACCTGTGGTCATGTAATTGATGCGTGGAATATTTGTTTCCAGATATCGCTCATAGGTGCCAACATCCTGATCTGTTTCATCACCGTCAACTGTTACAAAAACTTCACCATGCTCAACAGGGTTCATAGTTCCAGCGTCCACGTTCACATATGGGTCAATTTTTATCGCTGTCACAGAGTAACCTTTTGATTTTAGGGTAAGACCAAGGGCCGCGCTGGAAGTTCCCTTTCCGACGCCACTCATAACCCCACCAACGATGAACAAATAATGATGCTTCATAGAATAATTAATAGTTTAAAGATTAAAGTGAAAAGTAAAAAGCTCAAAGTTAAAAATTAAAACCGGCCTTTTGGCCGGTGATAATTATTCTTTTGCTTCGATGACGACAGTAATCCCTGCTTCGAACTCCCCTTTAGACACAATCCCTTCATAGGTTCCAACCTCCTTTTTTGGTGCAAACTCCATATCTTCGACGTCGACCTTAAATCCTAGTTCTTTTAGGCCTTGCACAACATCCCTAGCAGTAATTGATGCATAAAGCTTTCCATTGTCAGCTTTGGCGCTAATCAAGACTTCAGCCCCATCAATCTTAGCAATCATTTGTTTATCCATCTTTTCGTGTTTTTTCTCTTTATTTGACGCCGCCTTCTTTTTTTCCTCTTGTTGACGTATGGAATGTTCGGTTGCTTCCACAGCTAAATGCTGGGGAAAAAGAAAATTACGTGCATAACCTTCCACAACTTCCTTCACATCTCCTTGATTTCCTACGTTTTTTACGTTCTGCAATAGAATTACTTTCATATGATCTTATTTTATCGAAATGACCTTCGCGAGTCAAAATTACATTTTCCTAAAAAACCTCATTGCTCCTGACATTTTGGGTTTTTGGAAATATGCCAATGCTTTGGAAACAATCGGTTTCATGTCATCGTATCCGGAAAACTCCCAAATCTCTTTGATGTTTATCCACTTAGCTTCTTCTATGCGCTCACCTTTATCCTTTGTGATCAAAGGAACCAACTGCGCATCCTGCTTAGCCTCAAACAAGAAATAATGAATAAATTTACGCACTAACTTTCCCTTAAATACAAACCTATCACGAAACCAAATATCAATTGTCCCCAATGGTTTGATGTACCTAAGCCCACCTAAACCAAGCTCTTCCTGGATCTCGCGCACTGCTGTTTGCCGATATGATTCACCACGTCTGACATGGCCTTTGGGAAACGTCCAATGCCCGTACGAATCTTTTTGCATGGCAAAAAATACACCGTCAGGCGTGCGCTTAAAAATAAGACCGCCTGACGACACTTCAACTCTGTGCTTTTTTTGGCTACCAGTCTGCCTTGAGCTGACCGATTGCCGTGTCGAGCTGTGGTGTCGCTCCTGATTCATAATCTTCTTTTGTATATTCAACAATAATGTCTGGCGTTATTCCCACTTTATCTATCGATCTTCCGCTTGGCGTTAACCACTCGGCAGTTGTGACTTTTAAGGCTGACTTGTCGTTTAATTCATAATATTCCTGAACCGACCCTTTACCAAATGTTTGTTCGCCGACGAGTGTTGCTAAATTATAATCTTGCAATGCACCAGCTAAAATCTCAGAAGCAGACGCAGAGCCACCGTCAACTAGAACCATGGTTGGGATGTTTGCCAGCCACGCGAATCCGTTAGCTGAAAACTTGTCAATCTGATCACCAACCCTTTCTTGAACAACCGTGTCGTCATCAATCCAGAATCCTGCCACGTTAATTGCCTCTGTTAAAAGACCGCCAGGATTATTACGCAAATCAATAACTATTCCTTTAACATCGTTTGTTAAAATCTCTTGGGCTGCTTGTCGAAATAGCGCCGTGGTATCTTCATTGAATATTGAAAGGCTGATATACATTATTCCATCATCACGTAACTCCCACTCAACACTGTTTATTTTAATGTCATCGCGGGTAATAGGAATCTCCAACGCATTCTCATAACCATCCCGCACTACCATCAGCACTACTTCTGTTCCAACCTCTCCACGAATAAGGCTGACAGCATAATCAACAGTTACTCCAATCATATCTTGATCGTCAACGTTGATAATATAATCACCGGCTAGCAGTCCGGCAGTTTCTGCCGGGCTTCCAGACAAAGGAGCAACAACAACTATGTAATCTTCATCTTTTCCAATCTCAGCACCAATGCCAGAATATTGGCCATCAAGCTCCTCGTTAAATATCGCGGTCTGCTCTGGATCGAAATATACAGAATACGGATCGCCAAGCGCATCTACCATTCCCGAGATTGCTCCATAAAATAAATCCTTTTCTGAAATCGGCTGTCTTAAGTAAAGTTCATGAACTAAATCCCACACCTGCCAAAATTGCTCAAAACTAATATCATCTTCGATGCCATCATAGGATCGATTTACGTCTGTAACCTTCCCTTCATCTTTCGCTTGGTCTTTATTGCACCCAATCGATGACTTCGCTAGCCAACCTACAGCGAAAATAATTATTACTAAAAAAACATAGACAAAC
>JAHILS010000053.1 GCA_018896835.1 Patescibacteria group bacterium
AGTTTTGGCGATCATGAGGTTTGGAGGAAACATGCTATTGCATATGACTTAATGGGAATTATATATAGAAAAGGCGAAGTTTGGGCTTTTGAACTAAGTTCAGATGATGATGAACGCGAACC
This sequence comes from Patescibacteria group bacterium, assembly GCA_018896835.1. Lineage (GTDB taxonomy): Bacteria > Patescibacteriota > Patescibacteriia > UBA9934 > UBA9934 > UBA9934. The sequence goes on from JAHILS010000053.1 coordinate 123, forward strand.
AATTGAACGTGCCTCGTATATTAATGATGATGAAATAATTGCTCAAAGTGATATTGATCGTTTGCTAAAAATCAAGGCGAGCAATGGTCTTGAGGAATATGGATGTGGCAATATTAATGGAGTGCCATCAATTATTAAGGTCGCCGAGGTAAGGGGGCAGGGTCCTGATAAGAAATGGTACAGAAGAACAGGTGATGGTTGGATAGGTGAGGGTTGGGAATAAAATAGTTGAACAAACAAAACAAGCAACTGCGGTTGCTTGTTTTGTTTCTATGCACTGTGGATAACAAAGTTGCTTTTTTTTTTGCCAAAAGAGAAAAATATAGTTATTAATTAACAAATAATATTAATTTTATGATAAGCGAAAAAGGAAATAGAGGACAACAAGACGCTGGGGCAATAGATGCATCGTTGGATACACAAGATGCCGAGCAAGAAACTAAATTAGGTAGAGAACATAAGCGTGCCTTTATAGAGAGAAGATATGGTAAATATGATCCCGCATATCGTCAATTTTATGAGGATAGATACGAGGAATATTCACGCAGTTTAAGGACACTGGAACAATTAAAAGATGTCGAAGAGGTAAGAGACTATATGGTTGCATTAAAAGAAGCGGATGAATTGCACACCAAGGCATATTTTGGAGAAAATACTGATGATGCTAAAAAAGAACACCAAGAGGCAGAGGTACGCTCTGGCAAGGCATGGCAAAGAGCAATGAATGCAGTATTACCTATATATATCGAACAAGGCCCACACTTCTTAACAGAGAGGGAGCACTGGCAAAGTGTGGCACGTGCGTTGACGGATATCAGTGAATTAGTACACGAACCAGAATTTTCGGCAGTACTCGAATAAATAAGTGAAAGAATAGTTTTAAAATATAATAATCAGCCCCGTCTTTTGATGGGGTTGATTTTGTTGAGCTATTTGATTTATTAGTGTATGCTTTAATTATGCAACGAAGGGGACTAACCAACCCTGGAGCTGTGGGTTTGCAGCACTTTCTGCAAAAATAAGAGATGCCTGTTGGATGAGAAAATCTAACTTTGGCAACTCGGGTGGAACCGCTCTTACATCAAGTTAGAGCCCCGAGGTCATCCTTTTTTGGGTGGGCTCGGTTTATTTATTTAGATAATAAACAATGAAATATGAACAATGACATAAAAATAATGCGACACAGTTGCGCGCATTTGCTCGCAACAGCTGTACAAAAATTGTATCCAACTGCCAAGTTTGGTGTTGGCCCAGCGGTTGATGATGGTTTTTATTATGATATCTCTTTAGATCAGACGCTTTCAGACGCTGATTTAAAGACAATAGAAAAAACCATGAAAAAACTCATGAGTCAAAAGTTGGTTATGAAGCGCGAGGAAATGTCTATTAGTGAAGCTATTGAGTTTTTTAAGGGTAGTAATCAGGATTTTAAAGTTGAGCTTCTTCGGGACATTAAAGAGCGCGGAACTACTAAAATTAGCAAAGCTGTGTCAGATGAGGTTGATTTTGAGCATCCTGAGAAAGTATCGCTTTATCATACAGGCGAGTTTGTAGACCTTTGCAGAGGCCCTCACGTGGATGATACTAGTCAGGTCGGGGCGTTTAAGCTTACAAAGGTTGCTGGTGCTTATTGGCGAGGAAATGAACAAAATGCTCAAATGCAACGTGTTTATGGTTTGTGTTTTGCTACCCAAGAGGATCTTGATGCCCATCTGCACATGCTTGAGGAGGCCAAGAAGCGCGATCACCGTAAGCTTATTAAAGATCTTGATTTAGTTGCTTTCTCTGAGTTGGTTGGTCCAGGACTCCCACTTTGGACAACTCGTGGGACAGTCGTACGAGATGCGCTTGATGATTTTGTTTGGAGCCTTCGGAAACAGTATGGATATGAAAAGGTTACAATACCTCATATTACAAAAAAAGATCTTTATGAAACTAGTGGACATTGGGAGAAGTTTAAAGATGATCTGTTCAAGATAGTGACTCGTGAAGGTCATGAGTTTGCCATGAAACCGATGAATTGCCCGCACCATACGCAGATTTTTGCTTCTCGTCAGCGCAGTTACCGTGATTTGCCACAGCGCTATGCAGAAACAACAATGGTCTATCGCGATGAACAATCAGGTGAGCTTTCAGGGCTTACGCGCGTGAGAAGTATTACTCAAGATGATGCTCATGTTTTTTGCCGTGAGTCGCAGGTTCGATCTGAAGCTTTTAAGATATGGAATATCATTGAAGCGTTTTATGGACAGTTTGGGTTTAATCTACGCATTCGACTCTCTGCTCACAATTCAGAGAATATGAAGGCTTATCTTGGGACATTGGACGAGTGGAATAAGAATGTGGATGTGCTCAAGACTTGGATGGACGAGCGGGGAATTAAGGAGTACGAGTATGGAATAGGCGAGGCAGCGTTTTATGGGCCAAAGGTCGATTTTATTGCCAAGGACGCTTTGGGTCGTGAATGGCAGGTAGCGACCATACAAGTTGATCACAATATGCCAAAGCGATTTGGGCTGGTTTGTATTAACGAACAGGGTCAGGAAGAGTCTGTTGTAATGGTGCATGCCGCAATTATGGGCGCGATTGAAAGATTCTTTGCAATATATTTAGAGCACGTTGCTGGAGCTTTGCCAATGTGGATGTCTCCAGAACAGGTGCGGATTGTGCCTGTTGGTGATGATTTTTTGGGCTTTGCCCGTGAATTTGAAACAAAACTCAAGAAGGCGGGAATAAGAGTTTTTGTTGATGATGCGTCAGACGGAGTTGGTAAAAAGATCCGCAAGTCAGCAATAGATAAGGTCCCATGGACGCTTGTTATTGGACAAAAAGAGGTAGATGGTGGCAATTTTGTGGTCAATGTATTTGGTCAGGAGAATGATCTGGAAATTCCACAGGTGAAATTTATCGACGAGATTTTGCAGTTATCAACCATGCCAAAAGCCGAGCTTCCCAAAGTTGACTAAGGACGTGTGAAACAAAAAAAACGCACAAGTGATACGATCGTATCACTTGTGCGTTTTTTAAAGTCTACTCAACGACCGGTGTTTCGTCGCCTTCGATTGGTTCTGCTGGTGTTGGCTCGATTGGTTCGTCTACAGGATCCATATCCTGTTTTTCCTCACCACCACAGTCGCATCCGTCGTTGCAACACTTTTCATCACATTTTCCAAATAATTGATTAAACCATGACATAGATATAAAAGTTAAGAGTAATTTGTAGCAACTAAAGCTTATCCTGTTAGACCTGTATCGTCAAAGAAGTTATCCATAGGTTGAATAAAATGCATTTTTTAGCTAGGATAAGCAACATGAGCTTAAAGTCAGACTTCTGCGCATAACCCAGATTTCATGTATGAATAAACAAAAATTGATTGTTATTGTGGGTTCGACTGCGAGCGGAAAAACTTCGCTTGGTATCCAGATTGCAAAAAAGTTTAACGGCGGGATTATTTCGGCTGACTCCCGGGCAATTTATCGAGAAATGAATATTGGTACTGCCAAGCCGGCACGTTCTACTATCCCGTCCATGGAGCCGGTATCTAGCGAATTTGATGAGTCGATAGTTCCGATACCAGGCGGAGCCTGGTCCGGCTTCGCTGGAGATTCCCGATCTGAGCCGGGAATGACAAATAATGACGAATATCTTGTTGACGGGGTCAGGCACTATGGTTTTGACCTTGTGAATCCTGATGAGCATTTTCAGGCACTGGACTTTAAAAAGTTTGCAGAGGCGAATATCAATAAGATCGCTCTGCGTGGCAAGGTGCCGATCGTGGTTGGTGGCACCGGACTCTATATATCAGGTCTGGTTGATAATTTTGATTTTGAGGGTGGTGTGGTTGGAGAGTCAAAATATGATGTTTTGCAAATTGGTTTAAAGGTCGATCGGCAGATATTGTACGATCGCATCGATCACAGAGTAGATGAAATGATTGAACAAGGACTTGTTGACGAGGTTCGAGCTTTGAAAGAAAAATATGGATGCGCGGTCAAATCAATGACCGGAATCGGATACCGTCAGATTTGTGAGTATCTTGATGGTGAGGTGGGTATCGAAACCGCGATTGAAAACCTAAAACGCGATTCCCGCCATTATGCCAAACGCCAGATGACCTGGTTTAAACGAGACAATAGAATTCACTGGATTGAAGATGCGCAAGATGCGATCAAACTCGTTACAACATTTTTCGCCATATAGTGTTCGATCGGACACTATATGGCGAAAACGAAAACACACATTTGACTGTCTATACGTCAGGTTTCATAAGTTCATTATTTTTCACTTAGTGAACGATCGTCCATCGTATGAAACTGCCATTAGTAGCAAACAACCACCAGGCTGATGCCTGGTGGTTGTTTGGTTGAGTCGAGATCGAGCAGATGTGTTTATTTGAGTTTGTCTTTGAGGACTTTTGCGCTTGTGCTGGCGTCGGCGTTGCCTTGAGTGGCTTTCATTACTTGTCCAACGAAGAATTGTAATAGTTTTGTTTCTCCTGCTTTGTATCGTTCAACCTCAGATTGGTTTTCTTCAATGACAGTGTCCACGATTGTGCCAAGCGCTATCATGTCGTCCATTCGAGTGGCGCCCAGGTCGGTCATGACATGTTCTGGATCAGATCCGCTATCAAGCATTGAGCTCAAAACCTCCAGTCCTTTTGTTCCAGAAATTTTGCCTTCGGCCAGCATGACAATGAACTCTGCAAAATTCTCAGGGGTTAGTTTCATGATGCGAACGTCAATCTTTCTTTCGGCTAAAAGCCCAATGAGTTTGTTGAGTAACCATGAGCAGAAGAGCTTGTTAAGTTTCTTGCGGTGCTCTTCAACATTTTCTTCTGTGACATCTTCTCGGCCTAGTAACCAAGCACCAAGCTCGCTCATGGCTCGCTCGGCAAAGTTGGCAAGCGCTAAGTCGTCGATGAGTTGTTTGATGTCTTCGGTTTTAAATCCATATTCGCTGGTAAATCGTTTTCGTTTATCCCATGGAAGCTCAGGCATACTTCGGCGAACTTCCTCAATTATGTCAGTTAAATCAAGTGGTGGGATGTCGGGCTCTGGAAAGTATCGGTAATCAGCCGATCCTTCCTTTGTTCTCTGCTCGGTTGTGATCTGTTTAGCATCGTTCCATCCGCGGGTTGTGGTTTCTGCAGGCGGAGTACCCATTTCCCAAAGCTGTGTTTGACGTTTAATTTCGTGTTCAATGGCGCGTTCAACAGCCTTAAAAGAATTAACATTTTTAATTTCGGTCTTTGGGTGGAGATGGTCAGAAAGCGGATTTCCGTTTTCATCTACTTCGCGAAGTGAAACATTAACGTCACAGCGCAGTTGCCCTTTTTCCATATCGCCATCTGACACGTCCATACTCCTTGCGAGCAATCTCATCTCCTGCAAATAAGCCTTAGCTTGAGCAGCGCTGTGAATGTCTGGCTTGGTAACGATTTCGCAAAGTGGAGTTCCGCCACGATTAAAATCTACATAAGTTTTTCCATCATCACCATGGATATTTTTTGCAGCATCTTCTTCCAAATGTAATCGTTCAAGTTGGACTGTATACTCGCCTTCACCCGGAACCTCTACGGTTAATTGACCGCCCTGCATAATAGGCATATCAAACTGTGAAATCTGATATGACTTTGGCAAGTCTGGATAAAAGTAATTCTTCCGATCAAATTTTGAATACTTAGCAATATCTCCGCCTAGCGCAATTCCAAGCAATATCGCCCACCTAATTGCTTGTTTGTTTGGAATTGGTAAAACACCAGGGTGGCCAAGGCAAATAGGGCAGATGTGTGTATTTGGCGCATCGTTTTGTCCTCGCGCACTACAACTACAAAACATTTTTGACTTTGTTTTGAGCTGAATATGCGTTTCAAGACCGATAACAGGTTGTAGATTCATACAAGGCAAAGATTAACACAGAAGAACGCCTTCGTCTATTTGCTGTCTTTAGCAGTTTTATAAAGCATTACTCCAAAAATTATCAAGACAGGTAGGAAGATAATATCAGTCACTCTAACCAAAATCTGTTCCATAAGAGTGGGTGGGGCATTAACAAAGACATCTATATCCCAATTATTCATGCTGAGCATTAGAAGTCCGATGAGTGCGTAGATTAGAAAGTAGGGAACTAAGAAGATTATATTTCCAATCACTATGCGCCCAAGAATTTGCAAGAATCTACCTTTGACTAATTTATAACTTTCTTTAATGGATTCAATAACGCCTTTATTTTCCAATACAAGAATTGTGGTTGAAAACGTAAGCATGACCGAGACAATGATTCCAGGAATAAGCAGCAATAATAATCCGATTATTGTCAGGGAAGCGTTGATTAGTCCGAGGAGAAGTATAGGGACGATTAATTTCCACGATTGAGAGCTTATTTTCTTTACGTTCACGCGTGTATTTTTAGACAGCGCGTTAGCGGTTTTAATAATACTAATAACAACCCAGCAGATGATTATAAGATCAAAGGCAAAAAGTAAGATACTGGTTAATACTGATAGACTGGAGCCAAATGTTAGTAATACCAATGTGTTTAGGATCATTGGTGTTAGCATCCAGGCACTGTAGCCAACAAACAAGCTAAAATTTGTTTTATAAAGTTCCCATGTGGTTTTGGCAAGATCAAGAGCTCCTCGTAGTGTTTTATCTGGTTTTAAGGAGGCTGTCATACAGGTAGTAGTCGGGGATGATAAATAATGGAGTCATAAGAATCGATACGCCGGACACTAGGAATGTATAGATAATCATTTCAATTACTGAGCCGAAATCTTTTAATAACGCAAGTAAGGCTGCTCCAGCAAAGGCGTCAGCAAATCCAAGCACTGCCAAGATTATCACCATAATGATCCCAAAAATAAGTTTTGGTACAAGGATTCGAATTAACGTTGACCAGAAGCGTTCTTTTACTAATCCACGTGATCCAGAAATGGCACTCATTCCTTTTTTTTCTCCAAGCAAACGGGCAAAAGCAACAAATTCAAGTTCAATGGTGAGCATTGTTGAAAATATTGCCGCAATTACAAGGCCGATGAAAGTAATGATAATACTCAATCCTCCAAACACTGCACCACCATCGGTATAGATATTTAAACCAATTAGTATCAGTCCAGGAATAATCGCTAGCACTGGAAGTACGGTGATTATTGTTTTTAAAAATGCCACCCAAATGTATGAAAAGAAATTTTTCCAACCATAGTCTCGAAGTGTTTTGAGCGGAATTGTTTTATTTTTACTTTGAGCGTCAGTTGCTTTTATAAGATTAATGTAAATCCAGATTGTTAGAGCTGGGATGACAATCAATGCAACTAGTGTTCCAAAAATTATTCCTAGCCAAGATATGAAGGATGCGCCATTCTCAATAGCCAAAGCCAGACTTACCAACTCTCCATCAGGTATCCAAAAAATTCTAATAATTACCAGCAGTGGAATGATAAGGGCCCAGAGCGAGATGAGCATTAACTGCTTAAAGTGCGCTATGTAATGATCTGTGGTCTTGTCAATGATTTGGCCAATTGAAATAAGGTTTGCCATATAATTATTTTAATATCGAAGTAATAAGATTAATAATGTTTTGTTTCATATTTTCAATTTCGAGGTCAGTACTAAAATGGTGCACACATGTTCCATTGTTTGTGAATAGTTCTGAAAACCAATTAGACTCAAAGCGTTTATTTACTTGTTGCAGGTATTCTATATTTTCATATAAGCCTTTCGAGTCATCATCGCGTTTAAAGCGGTCGACTAGCTTGTGAGCATCAATGTTTGTGACAATGATGTGATTGGGAGCAAATTCAAGAGCAAGGGTGTTTCCTGGAAGTTTTATTAGTTCTTCGAGTTTTGGTCCACCTTCCATTATTGGTTGGTATACGATGGACGATGAGACTGACCTGTCTTGAATAATTGTTTTACCAGCAACAAGAGCAGGAATAATCAAACGGTTGTATTGGATTTGCCGGTCGAGTGAAAAGGCATGAGCGTGAACGAGCCCGGAATAATTTTCATGTGAAAGTTCAAAACGGATAGCCGAGCCAACCCAATATTTTGTTGGTTCAAAAGTAAAATAAATATCAAAATTTGCAATGTCTTCGAAACGTGGTGGTTCGTGATGATCCTTTGTCCATTCCGAAAGATCAAAAATTCGTTTGCCTTGTTTAGCAAAATGCTCTTTAAGAGCTTTGATGAGTGTGGATTTACCACTGCCGGCAATGCCGTCAAAAACAATAAATTGACCAGTATCGTGTCGCATAGGCTATCGCAATTATACCAAAACACAGCTTATTTTATAAGCTGTGCCTGTGGGGTAGTGATGAGCAAGGTTTTTAATTATCTACCAGTTGTGCCAAACCCGCCACGATTTGGTGCTTGCATTTCATCCATTTCGATGAATCGAGGTTTAGTTATTGGGATAAAAAGACCTTGGGCTACGCGATCACCGGCTTTGAGTGCAACGTCTGCGTCGGTAATGTTTGAGATTAAAAGATGAAGTTCATCATCCGGTCCGCAATAATCAGAATCAATTATTCCAATACTATTTGCCAGGCCAATTCCTTTTTTTATTGGGTTTGATGATCTGGAGGCAATTATTAGTGCATGGTCGCTTGGCACTTTGATAATTAATCCTGTACGAAATTTTGTCATTTGTCGAGGTGTAATATTACCGTCCTCCACAATCGCGATATCAAAGGCAACTGCGCCATGGGTTTTATACTCAGGAATTTGTGCAAGTGGATGATTGCGTTTGAATTGTATTTCCATATGGATATTAGTATAACAGGTGACCCGAAAAGTTGAAGTCTAGGTTCTGGCAGTCTGGTTTTATAAAGCTAGGCTTGGAGCAAAGATGTCCACAGGCTAGGGGTTGAGCGAATGCGTGGCTCTGATAAAGTCAGTACATGACAACCTTTGACCGCGTTTTCCGAGACGCAATTGCCAAAATTTTGTTCGAGGGGGAGGATGTTTATTCACAGCGCGCTAATATTGCCACGCGCGCAATACCTGGTTTAACGTACGAATTATATCCAGCTCAAGGTTTTCCTTTGCTTACATTACGCAAAATACCAATTCAATTATTTGTTTCTGAAGTTGTTTGGATGATAACAGGCGAGAAGGATATTGCGTTCATGCAACAATTTACCAAGATCTGGGACGATTTTGCCGAAGAAGATAACACTATGGCCTCGGCGTATGGTTATCGTTGGCGTCACCATTTCGGTCGTGATCAGCTAATGGATCTTGTTGAGCATCTTAAGATAGAGCCGTCTTCGCGCCAAGGCGTTGTTATGATGTGGGATCCAACAGATGATGGACTCATGGCGCCAAAGAAGAAGAATGTTCCTTGTCCGTTTGCGTTTACGGCTAATATTATTGGAAATAAATTAAATTTTCATTTAGTAATTCGATCAAACGATATGATGTTGGGGAATCCCCATGACACGGCCGGGTTCGCGCTCCTGCAATCCATGCTTGCGCAGGAGCTTGAAGTTGGAGTGGGAAAGTTAACAGTCTCAATCTCTCATGCTCATATTTATGGTAATCATGTAGGGCAGGCGCGCACCATGCTTGAGCGCATGCCTCACATGCATGATGAGATTAAACTTGTGCTTCCTCCACAATCATTTCGCCGGGCGCTCGAAAAAGATGTAGAATTAGTGCGTGAAATAGCTAGTGGCTTAAAGGCACAGTATTCACCCATGCCTCCGCTTGGAAAAATGAAAATATCTTTATGAACGTTCTTCTTATTGCCGCAATTAGTGTTGATGGGCGAATCGCTAAGGTTAGTGATCAGCTGGCAGATTGGACTAGTAAAGAAGATAAGCGTTTTTTTGTTTCCAAAACAAAAGAATCAGGTGTTTTAATAATGGGTCGTAAGACTTATGACACAATTGGCCGGCCGTTACCGAACCGATTAAATATTGTGATGACGCGCGATTTTGATGCGTCAAAAAATATCGAAGGATTGCTTGAGTACACCCAAAAATCGCCGTGCGAGTTGATTGCTGACTTGCAATCGCGCGGATACGAATCGGTTGTAATCGGCGGGGGAGCTTCAATATATTCCACATTTTTACGCGAAGGACTTGTTACAGATTTGTATTTAACAGTTGAATCGCTTTTGTTTGGGTCAGGCGTGTCGATCGTTGACGACATTGATAAAATTCAGCTTGATTTACAGTCTGTTGAAAAAATAGGCGAGCAGTCGGTATTATTACATTATAAAATTTTATGATTGATCACTCACAAATCAAGTATCCATTTTTGCCAGAAGGACGCGGTTTTAAATATGTTCCAGGCGACGATCCATTCATGCAAGAGGC
>JAHILS010000054.1 GCA_018896835.1 Patescibacteria group bacterium
ACCAATACCAAGTGCCGCGATAAATCTTGTGCCAGCTTCCAAAAAAGTCCGCACGCCGTGGAACGCAATATTCCAAATTGAATCCCAAACATTATCAAACCTTCGGATAATCTCACCAGAACGCTCTGTTTTAAAAAGTTCCATGTCAAGCTTAAGCAAACGCGCATACCAGGCTTGCAAAAACGCTCCCATAATCCAGTTGCCATACATCCAGCAAAAATACATGTACACAGCGCCAACACTGGTTTCAAAAAGCACTAACCCTCCCCAAACAAGAAGAAGTGGAACAATTAATCTAAACGCAGGCATCGCCTCAGTTGCCTCGCTAACTGAATTGATAACAGAGTCAATAATCGATCCATAAATATATGGCTCAGCTACAGCAAAACCTGCCAGGACAATAGCCAGAGTAGCAAACATCGGAAGATACCATCGCCACGGTCTGACCGACGGCCAAACCATCTTCCAAATTTTTTTATACTCAACAGGATATTTTTTCTTTTCCTCCTTATGCATGGCATTATTATATCATGATCAACATTAAAATTTACAACGCAATCACATAATCACAATTTTGGATTATCTCTTCTCTGTTTTCTGCAATTACCACCGTGTTATTTTTATCAATAATTTTTTGTAAAACTTTCATTAGCACTGGCAAGTCGCTTAGACGCAAACCGCGTGAAGGCACGTCAAGAATATACACGCACCTATCCCCAAGTTTTTTTGATAATATTTTTGCCAAACGCACACGTTGAGCTTCGCCACCGCTTAATGTATTTGATCTTTGGCTTAAAGCAAGATATCCAAGCCCAACTTCTTGAAGAAAACTAAGTTTTCTCTTTACTAGCGGGACAGCATCAAACAGCTTTACGGCATCATCAACGGTCATATTAGAAACATCAAAAATAGATTTTCCAGCATAACTTACTTTTTCGATTTTATCTTTGGCAGACTGGCTGATTATTTTATTTATCAGAAAACTTGATTTTGTTAATTTCAATTTCTTACTTTGCGGAAGCTTGGCATAGGTATCGCGAATCGAATCCCAAATTCCTAAATATGTTGCCGGTGTACTTGTCGAAATCGGGCTGAGCGAAGATTGATCCACAAAATATGATCGTCGCACATTTACTTTGCCGTCAATTGATTTTACTTTTGCGCCCGCCCGAATCTTCCAAGCATTTTTTCCTTTGAACAAAACAGAATAAATAACCGAAAGTAATGTAGTTTTTCCAGATCCGATGCTACCAGTAATACAAACTAGGCCACACAATGGAAAGCTTATTGATACATCTTTTAAATTATTCTTGGTGATCCCTTTGATTGTTAATCGCTTGTTTTTCATGCAGAGAGCTTTTTTATTTGCATCTCTGTCATACTGGACTACTGAGGCTTTGTTGGAAAATGCGTATAAAGATGTTGGCGTCTTGGCTTTCTTAAATTTATCACGCGATCCTTGAAAAATTACTTCTCCACCACCAGAGCCTGATTCTGGACCAAACTCAATGACATAATCAGCGCCAATAATAATATCTTTGCTATGCTCAACAACAATAACCGACACTCCCTTTTTTACAGTTTTTTTAAGAAGATTTAAAACCAATTGTCGATCTTCACGGGCCATACCAGCACACGGCTCGTCCACAATCAACAATTCACTTTTTTTAATTTCTTTTAAGGCTTTCGTTAACCGCGCCAGGTTTGTTTCGCCGAAACTCTTATACGCTAATAATTCAACTGATTGCGCAAGCACAAGCGTTTTGGGAAGCTTAGAAACTTTAGCTCGCACGGCCTGACCTTGCGAAGCTTTAAAAAGCACATCATAAACAAATGACGACTTACCACTCCCACTTTTTCCAACGATAACAACAAGTTTCTGCAGTGGAATATCCACTGAAACATGTTGCAAATTATTTGCCTGCGCATCCCTTACTTGAATTTTATTCATATTAGATTTTATAGTTTTACATTACGGGTCTGTTCCCGAATACAGCTTTAGACACATTTGACTAAAATGCTGTCAAGCCGATGGTGCGAAAGGTGAATATCATTACCACTTCGACGTTAGGAGAAGTCTTCTCACTTCAATCGTATTCGAGCAGATCTCTCACTCCGTTCGAGATGGGAAATGAGTATAGACGCATTTCGAGTATAATGGGGCAAAGTCTGTATTTGGGAACAGACCCTTTATCATTCTACCAGTAAATCATAAGCTCGTGCATTGGATCGTGCACAAATGTTATAATAATCTCGCTCACACCGAGCAGGAGGAATGATGAAGAAAAAGAAGTTCAACCCTCGCGTCGAGGTCTTCAACGCCTTCCGCGTGCCGTTCGGTCAGCCAACTGGCAAGGTCATCAGTGTTGAGGCCGAGAAAGCCTCGGCATGCTGTGCCTGCACTGCGTGCACTGCCTGCCGATAGCACGCAACATCGTCGTCGCGTCCCGTGAACATCACGGGACGCGCTCATGTCTAATCAAAAAACCACCAGCATTATAGCTGGTGGTTAATTATTTTGTTTTCTAAAAATTATCATCAAGCGAACTAACAGACGCTATAGCATCGGCTACGCTGTAATCACTTGCGCTATTAATGTCGTCGCCGAACGAATAGTTACGGAAGAATGCGTCTGAGATGTCGTCGATATGTGTATTCCAGGCGCTACCGTACAAACTGCTCGCAATGGACTCTGATGCTATCGCTCGCAACACGCCTCCCTGCTCAACTGCATACACTGTATTGATTGTTTGGAACTTTACCATTTTCGTTCCAGGGTGATACGTAACGTTTGTGCTTAAGCTAATCTCTGCCATCACGCTTGAATCAATGATAATTATGTCATCGAAATCATCGTACCAAGTAAAAAACACTTTTTCATTTGGAAATGCATGCCGTCTATTCTCGCTATCATAATAATATACTGCCCGACACGGATCATTAACGTCAGTACTACCAACACATTGACTCTTAATTAAAACATCCGATCGCAGGCTTGATAAATCTTCCACAACCACATCGTTGCCCTCATCAATTCCTAACTCTTCCTCTGGCTCAGTAACTTCTACTGCCGGCCCGGAAGGCTCAGATACAGCAACGCCAACAGTGATATAGCTTGACGTGGCTGTTGTTGAATTTCCTAAAGAATCAGCACAAATTGCGTATGCCGTGTATGATCCTTCCGCGCTAAATGTATATGTTTTGGTAAATACACCGCTACCTTGATTGATCATAGCACCTTGCGACGCACCGTTAAGATATAAGGTGCATGAACTAACAGATGAAAGCGCATCGCTTGACGTTATGCTTAATAATGTTGACGATCCTTGAGTTGCAGAAATTGGAGTAACAGCCGAAACGATTGGTCCGGTACGGTCAAAAACAACTGTTATAGTTGAGGCTTCACCCGCATTGCCCGCAATGTCCACTGCTCGAACAGATGCATCGTGCGACCCTTCGCTGACAGTCGCATTATAAGATGACACATAGCCGATGTCAGAATAACCAGTGCTATCAATATCAATCTCATACGACTCAACACCAATATTGTCAGTTGCATGACTCCAACTAAGAGCAATTGAGCTGTCAGCAGATGGAGAGTCGGAAGTGAAATTAGTAATAGCCGAAGGGTCCTGATCGTCTGAAGCGAATAGAATAGACTTGGCATAAGACGTAACTCCAACAATTGTCATACTGTCACCAGAATATTCAACATCAAACAGCATCTCAGACCCGTCTTCGTCTGGAATAGAATATTCTGTCCAGCTTGCTCCTTGGTTTACAGTTGTATAGGCAACGTTTGTTCCGACAACAGCGCCAGAACTACTTGAATAAAAATCAAAAGAAGAAAGATTGCTCGTTCCTGGTCCTGACCTTGTTGCCCAAGAAGAACCACCGTCAGTCGTATAAAGCAATCCATGACTTGTAGCAACCAGCCCGTACGTTGCACTAGCAAAATACACATCATTGAATTCATAAACTCCGCCAGGACTGCGGTCATTCCATATTGTTCCGCTAGTTGTGGTAACAAGGAATGTGCCGTTATCCCCAACAATATATCCGTCTAACCAATTTAGAAAATAAACTCCATTTAAATCTTCTGTAACTCCAGTCGTTTGCGCTGTCCATGAGTCACCACCGTCAGTTGTTTTATAAATCGATCCATTTTCACCCACAATCCAACCGCGAGTTGCATTGTACATTTCTAAACGTAGTAATTTGTTTGAGGTAGTAACAGATACGTCCTGCCAGGAATCTCCAAAATCTTCTGTCTTCACAATGGTACCGTCTTCACCTACCGCAATGACAGTATTCTCATCAACAAACTCCACGTCATACAACGCTTTTGTAAAATATCCATCTTCTGTTGGTTGATAGACAACTCGGTTCTCCCAGCCCCCACTTACCAAAATTATCGACGGCTCCGTGCCACTAGCGTTGGTAACAATAAACGCTCCTGTATCGTCATCATAATAATCAACAGCATAAACCTTTTCACTCGACTCATTCATGAGCCGTGCCCAATCTGTTGCATACGCGTTTGATGCGTGAACAGCAAATAGGAACAGTGCTAAAAATGTTACTATGATTTTCTTTTGATATTTCATATTATTATTTGTCTTATTTCTTGCTTATAAAATAAACGATTTTGTTCATAGTGTCGAGCAAACAGCATACTTCCCTGCTCGATAAAATATTATCAAAAGCAAAAACACCTGCGGTTGCAGATGTTTCTACTTCATGGTTCCCGGACAGGGATTCGAACCCCGATCCCCAGGACCAAAACCTGGTGTCCTGCCTTTAGACGATCCGGGAGTGTATTGAGTGAAGTAAATAAATGCTTGCGTTTATTTACTGCCGAAAGGAACAGCATGGATACCCTAGTATCTGATGATTGTAAGTCAGGCGAGGAAATAATAGCTTTTTTCAGGTTTTGAGTCAATTATTTGATTGGGGTCAGGTCCGGATAACGGATATTTTATCCGTTATCCGGACCTGACCCCATCTGGCGACATTAAACCGGTCGAGTGATCGGCCCTGATGCATCCATGCGTGCGCCAGTTCCAACATCAGTTGGGCTGGCGCGTTTGGTTTTTATTGTTTCCCCATCAACTTGCGTACTTGATCAAACGATTCAACAGCAGTCACTTTTGACTCATAAGGTCCGAGCAATTCTTGCCAACTCTTTTGCCCGCGCTCGTAACCAATTTGATAACGCTTATAAACCGTATGAACCAGCAGTGCGCAAAGCTCTGAAAATTTGCTGTCGTGTTTGCGTACATACCGCCAGATCAAATGCATTAATTGCCACAGAAGTGATCGATGTTTGAAGTAAAAAATGACTTCTGCGCGATCAAACCCTTCTTGGGCTAATAATCGTGATGTACCTTCCACGATCCAGGCATCTTTTGCAAACATCTGACGAACACGACCCAGTGCCAAACTCTCATCTTCAACAATCGTATACTTGCGCTTCCAAAACACATCATCAAGCGACAAAACTGGTCGCTCACAGGCGCGTGCAATATGATTGGCAAAGGTTGTTTTCCCACGCCCAGCGTCCCCAATTACCAATATTCGCTTCGCGCTATGGCATTCAAATTCTTCTTTCATAATCAGTTTATAAATGTTATTCTAGCTCAAACACACAAATCTATGAAGGTTATACAAATTTTGCGCAAAGAACTGCAAAAAAATGTCGATCTTGCTTATAAAGCAGACAACCAACGATTTTTCAAAGAGCCTGTTAAACTATATGGCGTACGAACACCAATTGTCAGACAGATTACTCGCGATCTTTATTGTCAAATTCAAAACCTCTCAAAAACTGAGCTATTTAATGTTTGTAAAGAACTTATGGAGTCTGGTTTTCAGGAAGAGTTCATAATCGCGTCAGCTTGGGCGTTTAAACGTCGAAAAGAATTTAGCATGTCTGACTTCAAAATATTTGAGTCTTGGATTAAAAAATATATTTCTAACTGGGCAACTTGTGATGACTTTTGTACA
>JAHILS010000055.1 GCA_018896835.1 Patescibacteria group bacterium
AAAGGAAGAGTTGTTAGAGTTGCGTCTGTAACAGTCTTAACTTCTGCAAACGAATCGGCATATGTAAAGAATGTTTGAGAATTCATGAAAGGTCGGCGAGTAAGTTCTGAAGTTACATAATATACAGTGGCAAAGTATGGACTCTTAATAAAGTCTCCAGCTTCAACTACTGATATGTCTTCCAATTCTCCAGTGACCGGTGAATATGTTTGTTCGCCAGTGGTTGGAGTTTCTTCTGCTGTTTCCTCGTCTGAAGTTGTTGTATCATCAGTTGTCGTGTCTTCTTCATCTGTCGCGGTCTCTTCCTCATCTGTTGTGTCTTCCTCGGTTGTTGTGCTTGATGATGAGCTTGAGCTACCTGACGAACAACTCATAGTTGTGAATGTGTGCGTTTCACCAATCGGTGCTGCTGAATCGATGTTCAATTCAGTATATCCAGATTCTCCGCCTGTTGCCGTAACCTGTGCAGGAGTAAATGCTATTGAATAACCTTGTACACAAAGGAATGGTGAATGTGTGAGAGTCATTGTTGAGTTTCCTATTCCGCTCCATGTTCCACTCCATCCTGAACCGTCAGGAGTTGAGTTAAATTCTGTTCCTTCCGCCCATACGTCCGCAACCATTGGCTCGGAGAATGTGTAAACAACACTGTTTGTACGAGATTGTGCTGTTGAAGCATCTGTTGGGGTTACGGTTTTAATTACTGGCTTTGCCATGTCTAACATATCCGTTAGCTGCGACTCAACTTTTGGAGTTGTATTTTCGTTTAATGAGCTGTCAATAAGTGAGAATGCTGCAACACCATCTTGAGTTTCTATAGTTAACAATGTTGCACTTCTCGTATCCACAACCGACGCCTCTGTTCCTAATGGTATATCAACAGTAGCTACGGCTCCCACTAAATCAACCCCCAATGATCCAAACGCGGCTAATGTGAAATCACCAGCTGTAAGAATAAGGTTTTCTTGAGATAAAACAGATGTAGCGTCTAAAGTTTCAGAGAAATTAAGCGTTATAGTATCAATCTTTCCATCTAAATCAACCGAATCCTTATATCCAAATGTTTTAATCTGTGGAGCCGCACCGTCGACAAGTGATATGGTCCCAATAGTAGCTAATGGATTCGTACCATCTGTTAAATATGCCGCGTCAGAAAAAGCAATTGTTGGCTCTGTGCCACCACTGACCCCTGTTATTCCCGCCGAAGCAGTAGCAGTAAGCAAAATAGTTGTCGTTCCGCTTCCACTATTGAGCGCTGTTACATCAAGACCGGTTAAACCTTGAGCTACTATTGTCCAATCTGTGTCATCGTAGGTAAGAGTTGTATTTTCAGTAAAAACAAGTTGCACACGATCTATCGTACCATCACTATTTGCATCTAGATATTTTGGAGCATTTGTGCCATCTGTTCGCAAGAATGGCGCAGCGTCGTCTGTAACGGTTATTGCTCCTGCACCATTTGCAACAGCAATATTTGTAGCCAAGGATTCATCACGTACTGGATCACCTGAACCAGCAACATCATGAAGAATTGTTGGCTCTAGCCCACCATTAACACCTGTTTCATTTGCGTCTGCAGTCACTGTAATATCTATTATTGTATCACCGCCGAGATCATCTGCTGACGAACTGAATGTAGCCGTGATAACCCCCCCACCGATCTCATAGTCATCACCACCTGCGCTAGTTTGAGTAACATTTTCTGACCATGTTGTTAATATACGATCAACAGTACCGTTGGCGGTTCCTGAATCCTGATAAACAGCAGATACGATAACAGGAGCTGCTAAATCTGCCTCCGTATCCGTAATGCCAGAATCGCCAGTAGCAATATCGTTCAGATATTCATCGCTAGTATCATCAATACAGTCACCAATCACATAAGCACCCTGGCTATAAACGACTTCAAATTGACTTGCTGTATTTACTCCATCAGTATTAACAACAACAGAGGTTTCGTCTAAATTTATTGTTAGAACTGAAGGATGTGATACAGCCATACTTGGCGTACCACTGATCGTAACAGGTGCGCCACCGTATGTTACAGATAAACAATTGGCATAAGTTGCGTTGACTGTCATCGGCTCTGTTGCGTTATTAGGGTTCGCAATATTCATTGTTATTCTATCTATTTTTCCATTTGCATTAGTGTCGAGCAATGCAATATTTCCCGACGCCCCATCACCAGCAACCGCCATTACTGCTGGCACACTTAAACTATTCCAAGCAATACCGATCGCGAGCACTGCCACGATCGCTATGCCTATTGACGACCCAAATCGTCTCTTACATGTTTTGGACATAAATTGATTTATTAAAATATTAATTATAATTTAGTTTCTGCAATTATTATACGCTTTGCGTTCAATATCCCAAAATAACTTGTCCACAGGATAACTGAAAATCAATTTCCAATGCGCGAGTAACTAAATCCAATGCTCTCCAACTCTTTTGACCCCAAAACATTTCTCCCATCAAAAATATATTTTCCTCGCATCAACTTATGAATTTGCTTCCAATCAACATCAACAAACTCTTGCGCGTCTGTTGTTATAACAACAGCATCAGCATCTTTAACTGCCTCAAGAATTGTGCTTGCCAGCACAGCGCCATCAAGTTCACGACGAGCATTATCCGACGCATGAGAGTCATAAACAGATACTTTTGCTCCGTCTTGCATAAACTTTTTAGCATAATCAATTCCAATTGACTCGCGAATGTCATCAGTATTTGCCTTAAAAGCAAGACCCAAGATTGCGATGTTGAGTCCTTTAAGAATCTCATAAGCACCCACCGCTACGTTGACCACCCCTACCCCCTCCTTGAAAAGGAGGGGATTTGAGTCGCTAACCTCTCCCCCTGACACCTTTCGATTCCTCAAGGTGCCCTGAGCGTAGTCGAAGGGCAAGGGGGAGCTGGCTTGCCGTTCCGAAGCTACAGAGGAGCGAAGAACGGAGGGGGTCGTTAGTTCTTTCAAAATTTTATTATAAAACCTCCATCTTTGTTCATTATTTACCTCAATCACCGCTTTGAGTAATTTAAAATCGTATCCGTTTGATCCTGCGATTTGATTTAATGCCCGCACATCTTTTGGAAAACATGAACCTCCGTATCCAAGCCCTGCTTTCAAAAATGAACTTCCAATTCTTGGATCTAGTCCCATTCCTTTTGCAACATCCAACACATCAGCGCCGGTTTGCTCGCAAACATTCGCAATCTCGTTGATAAACGAAATCTTTGTTGCAAGAAATGCGTTTGACGCGTACTTAATCATTTCCGCACTTTCCAAGGTTGTTTCTAATTTTGGACAATCAAAATCCTTGTAGACATTTCGCAACACCTCAAAAGCACTCTCATCGTTTGCGCCAATTACAATTCTGTCAGGATTTAAAAAATCAGAAACCGCGCTACCTTCGCGTAAAAATTCAGGATTTGATGAAACAAGAACTGATGGATTCCCGTTTTCACGGGAATGGCAAGAAAAACGACTATGAATATTTTTTGAAGTCCCAACAGGCACTGTGCTTTTACTCACGACAACGCACGAGTCAGATATATGTGGCGCAATGTCATCAACTGCTTGAAAAACAAAAGACAAATCAGCTGATCCATCTTCTTTGGCTGGAGTGCCAACACAAAGAAAAACGACTTGAGAATCTGATACCAATGCTTTATCCGTTGTGAAAGATAAGAATCCAGACTCAATCCCTGACCTGACCAAATCCTCAAGCCCCGGCTCAAAAATCGGCACAATCCCCTTTTTTAAACTTTCAATCTTACTTTCATCAACATCAAGACAAATCACGCGATGACCCTTTGAGGCCAAACACGCGCCTGTAACAAGTCCAACATATCCAGTTCCGATTATGGAAATTTTCATATTAAATTAGTTTAATTCGCAATATAACTTCGATACTTATCCACAGCCTGTGGACGGAGATCCGATCTCTATCCACAGGCTTGTTATATATTATCTGCGGACAGATTTTATTTGAACTCACCTTCTAAAACATGTCGTGCTGACGGGGCTTTATTACCATCTCGAGGCTCAAGCGTTATTACAACTTCTGTGAAATCTGACAAATCATCTGGTGCAAGCTCGTCTTGCACTTCCCAAACTAATCCCCATTTACCATCCTCACGAGCAAACATCTCGCCAGTTGAAAAAAAATCTGTAATTCCAGGCTTGACCAACCAACCTTCATAAAAATAATATTGCGTTTCGATTGGTGCAAGATTGGCAATTACAACATGCGTGAATAACTTGCCATCACTTTCCCTTCTAGCAACTCCGCTAGAGCCAGATCCATCAACCGAATTTAATTCAATCTCCTCATATTCAAGTTTTGACTGTTCTATTGGATTAGAATTAACAAGTTCAATCTGCAAACCCGCAACCTGCTCTATATTATCTTGCTCCTCCAATACGACTTCTTCATCTTTTTTTATCATCAAAAAAATAAAAACTAAAACAACTAAAGCCAGCAATACCCCACTAATAATCTTCCAGGGTATGGTGTGTGATTTTTGTCGATAACTCGATCTATGCTGGGCGTATTTCATACTAAAAAGGAAAATCCTCAGAATCACCGTCAACATCCATCAAAAACGATGTTGGACGTATTTTTGATGATATTTCACCATTATTATCCAAAATGATCATTGGCTCATCTTCTATGGTGTCAAAAGATGAACGAGTACGCAATGGCCTGCTTCCAAAACGCTCTGGACTTTTAAGCTCAACTTTTTGCAATTTTTCATTGGGAATATCATCCAAAAACATGGAAGGTGATTGAAACTCATAACCACGGCCGCCGGTCATTGGATAAGTTAAATGTAAATTTTTTCGAGCCCGCGTGATAGCCACATAAAAAAGACGACGCTCTTCCTCTATTTCTTCCTCTGACGAACAATTTTTATGAGGGAATGCGCCTTCACTTAAGTTAATTACAAAAACATGATTCCACTCCAAACCCTTTGCCTGATGCACGGTTGAAAGAACAACCTTTGACACACCTCTGTCTTCTTCCTTGTTTCCATATTCTTGCGTAAGAGAAACATCATCCAAGAATGCTTGCAGTTGGACATACTGTTCGGCAAACGTCACAAGCTGTTCCAAGTCGTCCAATCGTTCTGATGAATTTGGATATTCATGCTCAAGATAGTCTTTATAAATTGACGATCCTGCCAGTGCGCGCAAATAATCGGCTGGAGTTTTCATTGATTGTTGCAAAGCTCGCAGTAAATTGAGAAAGCTTATCCAGCCTTGACCAGCCTTGGCGCCAGAGACTGGTGTGATCAAAAATGCGTCATCAATTTTTTCCAAGCTTGATCCTGCCTTGGCAATCTTCTGGGCAGTGATAAGACCGATGCCGGCATGAATGCGCAAAGCCCGCATCCAAGCAGCCACGTCTTTTGGATTATGAATAATTCGCAAGTATGCAATTGCGTCTTTAACATGCGCTCGTTCAAAAAACTTCAACCCACCGCGATACTCATAGGCAATATCGCGACGCATAAGTTCAAACTCAAGAGCTTGTGAATGAAACGCGGCCCGAAATAAAACAGCAATCTGTGACGGGTCTTCGCCAACAACATGCAGTCTTTCAATCACGTCAGCAACATAATGCGCTTCTTGAGCCTGGCTTTGTGCCGGAACATAAAACGGCATGTCGCCAGATTGCACGATTGCTTGCAGTTGTTTTTCAAACTGCTTGGAATTTTTTGAAATAACTTCGTTGGCGATTGATAGAATCTCTGGAGTTGATCGATAATTTTTTGTCAGATAATAAGTCTTGGCTCCATGATATGTATCTGGAAATGAAAGAATGTTCAAAATATCAGCTGCTCGAAAAGAATAAATGCTCTGTGCGTCGTCTCCTACTACAAATAAATTGTGATGCGCGCTTGAAAGCCACTGCACAATGCGGGCCTGAATTGAGTTCGTGTCCTGGAACTCATCGACAAGTACATACTCAAATTGACAAGCGAGTTGCTCACGTACTTGCTCGTCAGACTCCAACAAGAACAAAAGCTTTAACAAAAGATCATCAAAGTCCATGGAGTTCTGCGCCTTTTTGAGATTTTCATACGCCTGGAACACATTGCCGATGTCTGGCAAAAGATGAAGGAATTTTGGATTGCGATTTTCCACTACTTCTGGAATATCAATCCCCTTATTGCGAGCAAAAGAAAAAAGTTCCTGCAAAACACCAGGGGACGGAAATCGTCTGGCTTTAGTATCAATTGCGAGTTCTTTAAGACAGAGCGAAATAAGATCACGCGAATCTTCTTGATCTAGAATAGAAAAATTCGGCTCAAAGCCGAGTCTGCGGGCGTGAATTCGTAAAAGGCGATTAGCGATTGAATGAAAAGTTCCGGCCCAAATCCCAACTGATTCTGTACCGAGAAGCAAGTTCACGCGATTGATCATTTCGTGTGCCGCCTTGTTTGTGAAAGTTAATAATAAAATATTTCGTGGACTTACTCCGTGTTCTAACAGCCAAGCGACGCGATAAGTGATAGTTCGAGTTTTCCCAGACCCAGCACCAGCCAGCACCAAAACTGGACCATCACCATTTTGCACAACTTGAAACTGCTCATCATTTAAATCATGCTCATAATCAATTTTGAGATCTTTCTGCGGTTTTTGCGACAAAATAAACTCATGCATATGTGCAAGCATTTTAGCACACATACACTTATCAACAACCGAGATTAAAATCAGCCTCTGATGTAGCCTTTTTTATAAAAAAATAGCTGTATTTAATAACAACTATTTTTTACAAATTTGTGACTGGTTATTCCACGGACTCAATACTGTCCTCAGTTAATACATCACCATCCATAAAATAATGGCTATCTGCACGCGCACCAGTTGAATTTGAACCATCATCAAATTTATCGTCTGGCAATTCATAGTTACTATCTACAACAACGAAATCACCATTTTCTCTTTGAATAGCCACAGCCTCCCATGCATCTAAATTATTTCTTTTTGCCAAATGCACAATTCTAGATACAATCCCCTCTGTTTCATCGATAAATGGCGTGTGCTCATTAACTTCATCTCTAATTTCAGGAGATCCGCGCTGTATTAATAAAATTCCTCTGGGGACCCTTTCTTCCTTACCGATGCCATCACTTGGCAAGTGATATTCTGTTGGACGGATTAGAACTCCCTCAGTTCCCCAAACGCTAACCCTAACTCCGAAATCTAATTTTCCCTTTCTAGTATCTGGCGCCACTTCTGGACCATGTTCTCTTTCTTGCATAATTTTATCAATTAAAAATAAATTGTATACATAAATAAGTTTAATATATATATAGATATTACAAATAAAAGGGGAACGCCATTATCCACAAAGCCCCCATCCCAACGACAGGACATCACGATAGGGATATCCTGTCGTCGTGACGTGAAAAGATCGGACGTTGCGCCCTTTTCTTGCTTATTTTGCTTATTTTCAACAGGGATCCTTTCCATACTAAAAAAACTATAGATATTAAAAACAAGCACAAGTGATACGATCGTATCACTTGTGCTTGTTTTTTTAGATGTGTTTTTTGTTTAGTTAAGCGGTATAGCTGTTCAATTTGTGATAGCTATTTATATACACATATTCACTATACTTTACAGGACTTCGACGCACAGGCACGAGATCTGATCTCTATTCACAGGCATCGAGTTATCCACAACCGAGATCGGATCTCTGTCCACAGGCATCGTGAATTACTTGATAAATTTTCAACCGATAATGTCCCGATCGGGACATCATCGGTTGAAAAAAATAAATACTTACAGTGGTGCAGTTTGTGCGTCTATTCACAGAATGCTAATAAAATATTCAATATGCTATACTGAAACTATAATTTATTATCAATAGTATATGCCAGAACGTGGTCAAGAACACCAACCAGACCCAATCGATCGTGGCTTGGATCGAATGCACAGAGTTATCGAATCTCAAATTGATCCACGACATGCTCAAGACCGCGCAAGTGCAATCGCGCATCTCACAGAGCTAAAGGCCTTGCAATTTAAACGTGACAAAGGGATGCGATTAGAAGCAAAAATAAGCGCCACAGAACAGGCAGAGCCATCGGCAGATGCAAAAAGGCTCGATGAACTCAACCAAGAACAACTAAGAATTGAACAAGAAATCGAGGCTCTTACACAAGAAATGCGCAAGCTCGGAAATGAACTTGGAAAATACATGTCGCGAGATGAAGCAATCCCATATATAACAGGCGATAAAAGTATTGGGACACGCCAAAGAATTGGAGCTTTATTTTTGGGGAAAATAGGCAACTCTAATGTACTCATTGAAAAACTTCGAGCAATACACGGCTCTCGAGAACAGCTACAAAAACAAAAAGAAGAAATAGCAAAACAAATTGGCAGGCAGGAAACAATCGGGATGATGCAATAAAAACTATTTTCAAAATTACCGATTTTTCAATCAAAGGAGGACTATGATTTCAAAAAAACAAATCGCACATGTTGTGGCTGTGAATATGGGTTATGGACACGAACGCCCAGCGCACACACTTATTCATTTGGCATACAAAGGCAAAATTGTTATTGCTAATGATTATGCCAACATACCAGAGTCTGATAAACATCTTTGGGAAAGCGGGCGCAAATTATACGAACAAGTATCAAGATTTAAAAAAGTGCCAATCCTTGGAAAAATCGCTTTTGGAATAATGGATCAACTCCAAAGAATTCCAGACTTTTACCCACGCCGTGACCTTTCTGCACCAAGTCTGCAACTTTGGCAATTCTACAATCTAATCCATCACAAAGACTGGATGCGTCACTTAATCGATGATTTAGCCAAGCATCCACTTCCACTTGTCTGCACTTTCATGACGCCTGCTTTTGCAGCTGAAGAGTTCGGCTATCCTGGAGATATTTATGTGCTTTGTACTGACACTGATATTTCTCGAGCCTGGGCCCCACTTCACCCTAAAAAAAGTAGAATAAAATATTTTGCACCAACCGGACGGGTAGCTGAACGGCTAAAATTGTATGGGGTACCAGAGGAGAATATCGAACTAACAGGATTTCCTTTGCCGATTAGCGCAATCGGAGGGGTTGAACCAAAAAACGTACATCAAGACCTTGCCCGCCGAATATGCCATCTTGATCCAAGAAAAATCTTTACCACTCGGGCTAAGAAAACCTTGGAAGCTCATATGGGAGCATCCTTTGAGGCTGGTATTCACAAAAAAAATGGCAAACCAATTCATCTAGCATTTTTTGTAGGCGGAGCAGGGGCACAAGGCGATATCGGGGCTGAAATTATCAAAAGCCTTAGTTGCGAAATTAAACGGGCAAGAATTAAACTAACGCTTGTTGCTGGTACCAGGCCAGAGGTTGCTAATTACTTTGAAGAAGAAATAAAAAAGTCTGGACTTGCCAAAGAACGAAAAAGTAAACTTATCGATATTATCTTTGAGCAAAATCGACCAGCATATTTTGAAACTTTAGAAAAAGCACTGCGTGGTTTTGATGTTATTTGGACAAAGCCCTCAGAGATGTCTTTTTATACCGGGCTAGGATTACCGATCATTATGACCCCACCGGTTGGATCGCAGGAAGATTTTAATCGACAATGGTTAATGCAAATCGCTGCCGGAATCGATCAGCTGGATCCAAAGTACACAAACGAATGGCTATTTGATTGGATCGCCTCAGGTGCGCTCGCGCGCATGGCATGGAATGGATTTATTGAAGCGCCAACCCACGGAGCATATAGAATTGAAGACATCATTCTTGGCAGACCAAACACAATCCATGAACTACCTCTAGTTGTCTAAACAAAAAAATCACCCCGCGTTTTTGCGGGATGATTTTTTATTTCTTGTTATTTCAAATCGTACTTCTTTCCTTCTTTCTGCCATTTTGCCAATGTTCGTAGTCCACGAGCAGTAACCATAATAGTCTCAAGCCTGCCTGTAATAGGATTCATAAGACGCTTTTTCTGCAGGTTTGGATTTTGTCGACGCTTTGTTTTTACGTTTGAGTGACTGACATTATTCCCAGTTAAAGGAGTTTTGCCAGTGATAGCACATTTTTTAGCCATAAAATCTTTGTTAAAACTGGCAAAAGAATACCTTAGCGCCTTAATTTTGTCAAACTTATGATGCCTTACGAGCCTGGTTCAATCTCTATTACCTCACTACACATTTTAATGATTTCCAAAGCGCGAGTTTCTGACACATCTAATTTTTGCGCAAGTTCATCTGGCTCCTTTTTAGCAACGTCCCTGCAAAGTAACAAATCATGATTTGATAACTGCTCAAGCTCACTTTGCTTTATTTCATCAAGTACAGTAACTGGGTAAAGTCCAATATGATCCACCATTTGAGCAAACGTGCGTTCTTTGGGAACATTCCAACCTATCATGTGAATGCCTTTGCAAACTCCGTATTCAAGCGCAACATCTGTAAAACGTGCGTTGGTAACAATCCAAACTTCATCAAAATGTGGACACTTGCCAACAGCAGACCCGTCAACAAGATCCAAAAACCTTGCCCAAGTCGCCAGCACATCTTTTAGATTAACAACGTCATAAAAATTATTTCGAAACTTTGCTTCAATAAAAATCATCCGTCTATCTTTTTGCGCCACAACATCTATCTCGTGAGGAACGCACGCCCCTTCGTAATCTTCTTGCGGAGCATGCGCGTCATAACCGTACGCGCATAGAATTGACGCAACATATTTTTCAAACTTATACCCGGCTGGACCAAGCCTTAACAAAGCTGAACGTAAATCATATCTACAAGCCAAACACTTTTGTTGTTTTTTTAAATCTTCAAAAACTATTTTATAAATCTGCGCTGTTGTCATGCCATTGTGCAATCGCTTTTGCAAATCAGCCACAATAGAATCTGCAACCTCACTTGATGCTCCTGTGCGTAAAACGCTGGTACGAACTTTTTCTGGATCAAACTCAACCCGCTTACCCGATGATTTTATGATTTGCATATGATGGTACTTCCCCATCATTCTATCATATTTGAAAGTAATTCTTTTCCCTTCTGCGCCCAATCATCTTGACCAAGCGTTTCTTTTTCTAAAATATATAAACTTATAAAATCAATAATTTCTTGCGGGTCTCCCATTTGCTGGGCATAAAGCTCAACAAAGTCATAGTGCAGTTGCTCACGCGTTTGCTCGTCTTCAACCTGAAGCCAAAGCTGATTATCAACAATGTGGTCAAGATCTTCTTTATTCTCGAAAGAATCTTGCAAATAAGCGATGATCGACGCCTGAATCTGCTCCTTGGTGACTCCTGTCAAATCGTTTGTTGAAAGGTATGGACGCAAGCGATCCTGCCACGTGCTTATCTGATCTGCTATTGTTTGCGCATCAAAATGATAATCAACGGTTTGGTAATACGGTCGCATTTGCAAAACAATATCGTCAGGCCTGGCATCGATTTCTGAGTCTACAAAACCTCCTAAAATCGCACTCGCTGTGGCAAAATCCATGTCAGTATCAACAAAGGTATAAAGCAAATACTGCATCGGGAGCGTAAAGTTACTTCTAAATTTTGCCAGGTGATTAATTATCATGTCTTTAATAAAGACCGCTTGATTGTGAGATCTTTGCGGATCGCCGATCTGATAGCTTTGTCTATGACGCAACCACTCAAGAGTTTCGGTTGTGGGAAAATCAAACAATCGCAAAATGCCAAGTGTTTGGGAAAAATTAACAGTAATAACATAATCAGCCTTTACTCCAATAACTTTTTCTATCTGCTCAATTCCATAGTCTAAGCCTTCATACGAGCAAGCGTTGGCAAGGTAGTATTCAGTATCAACAAGTTTCTGAGGAATGTAGGCATAAGTTCCACGCGGGACTGATGTGATTATCATGTTCCAATTCTCAACATCAAGCGTAAAAAAATGGATCGCATCACAATGTGGATTTGAATCTTCTATCCTGCCATCAAGACCAAGTAACAAAACATTGATCTGCGAGTCATCACCAAAACCTATTTGCCCGTCAGCCTGTGCTAATCGTTCTTGCAGCACCAAGTCAACGATCGATTCAATCTGATTCATCTTATTTTCATCCCGTTTAGACAAACCAAATAATGCTGATACTAAAAATAGCAATATTGCCAAACAGCCGACCGATGCAATTATTATTCTTCTACGCTTCATACTGCCCATAGATTAACGAACTTTTCACCGCAGTACAAGAAAACAGACTTATCCACAACAAATAAAAAACCCAGCTATTGCTAACCGAGTTTTTTTATTTCTTACAACAATGCGTCTTTAGCTGCTTTGTTGACTGCAAACTTTACAACTGTCTTGGCTGGAATCTTGATTGTCTCACCTGTTGCTGGATTGCGTCCCATGCGTTCTGCACGGTGTTTCTTTGCCATCTTTCCAAGGCCAGGAAGCATAATCTCTCCACAGCTCTTAATTTCGCTGTAAACAAGCTCAACAAGCTTGTTGTACATCTCTTCTGCGTCTTTCTTAGACACACCCCACTTCTCAGCCATAGCGGCTACGAGTTGGGACTTTGATAGTCGTTTGCTCATATTCAAATTAGGTTAATTATTAAATTCACAAATAAATTCTAGCACCTTTTGTATAAAAACTCAATAAACAATAGGGTTCCTGTGTACAAACTCGTACAGATTGTGGTTTTGCTGTCAAATGTTAATCAGAAGTTTATTAATAAACATTAAAGAAACACCAGATAGCAACCCCTAAGGCTATAGTAATAAAATTGACTTATTTAGCATATTGTGCTATTGTTTTGTCGTCCTAGCCCAGTTTTCATAATTTGGCAGGTACAGTTAATTCACTAACGATTGCCTGTTATGGAAAACAAGCTATTCGTCGGCAACATCTCATGGGATGCATCAGATGAGGATCTAAAGAACCTCTTTGCAGCTTATGGAGAAGTGCTATCAGCTCGAATTGTGATCGACAAGTTCACAAACAAGAGCCGTGGCTTCGGCTTTGTAGAAATGTCTACAGCTGAGCAAGCACAAGCTGCTATTGATGGTCTTCATGATAAAGATTTCATGGGACGTCAAATCAGCGTAAACATTGCCCGACCAAAGGAAGCATAAGCTTTCAAGCAAAAAACACTCCGCGATTACATCAAGGAGTGTTTTGTTTTGACAACTCTACTTTAATTTAATCATTCTCCGGCTTGTCCTTTTGCACAGTTCCTTCTGGATGCTCTGGTGGTGCGTAAACAGTGTAAAGCTTCATCA
>JAHILS010000056.1 GCA_018896835.1 Patescibacteria group bacterium
CAAAGTCATCACCACCAAGATGAGTGTCGCCGTTGGTTGATAGCACTTCAACGGTATTGTCAGATACGTCCAAGACAGACACATCAAACGTTCCACCACCCAAATCGTAAACAAGAATTTGTTGACCAGACTTTTTATCAAAGCCATAGGCAAGCGCGGCAGCAGTTGGTTCGTTGATAATTCGTAAAACCTTTAGCCCGGCAATCTCGCCAGCATTTTTTGTTGCTTGACGCTGTGCATCATCAAAGTAGGCAGGAACAGTTATCACAGCTTCAGTGATTGGTTCGCCAACCTTTTCTTCTGCGTCGGCCTTGAGCTTTTGCAAAACCATTGCTCCGATTTCTTGAGGTGTATATTCCTTGTCACCCATTTTTACCGCAATACCTTCGGCACGTTTAATAATCTCGTATGGCATTGTAGTTACATCACGTTTAACCTCATCATCTTCAAACCTTCGTCCGATAAGTCGCTTAATTGAATAAAGTGTATTTTTTGGATTTGTAATTGCCTGACGCTTTGCGGAAGTTCCAACAAGACGTTCGCCATTTTTTGTAATCGCGATTATGGATGGTGTCGTGCGCTGTCCTTCTTTATTTTCCAAAATCTTTGGCTGACCACCCTCCATAATAGCCATGGCTGAGTTTGTTGTTCCAAGATCGATTCCTAATATTTTTGACATAGTTTTAGATATTTATTTACTTTTTAATTTATTTTATTAATTATTACTTTTGCAGGTCTTAATATTCTTTCCCCAATCTTCCATCCATTTTGAATTACCTGCAAAATCTCACCTTCTTCTTTTTGCTTATCCGATCTTTCTTCAATCGCTTCGTGAAGTTCTTGATCAAATTTTTCCGTTGCTTTTATCTGTTCAATCCCTAACTCGGCAAACACGTCTTCAAACTGCTTTTTTATAAACGTGACACCCTGCAACCAGACATCGATCGACTTCCTTGTAACCTCATCACAAGCTGACAAATCTGGCACATGGCCAACGGCAATGTCGAAATTATCCATTACTGGGAGTAAGTCAAACGCTAGGTCAATTCTGATACGCTGGCGATTTTCGTCTTTTACTCTATCCAAATCTCGTTTTAGGTTCTCATAGTCAGCCAAGGCTCGCTTCCAGCCTTGCAAGTATTCTTCACATTTTTTGCAAGCTTCTTGACTGTTCTCTTGTTTCTTTTTCTTCATAATGATGAATCTAATAATTCTTTGGCCTGCTCGAGTAAGCAGATATTTTTTTCATAATTCATGCGCATTGGCCCAATAAGTCCAAGAGTGCCAATCATACCATTTGGCAGACGATACTTAACCATCATGGTGGCAATTTGTTCGCCAAATGGATTTTGTCCCCCAATCCAAATGTTCACATCGTCATGTACATCGCCAAAAATTTCGCGTAAAGTTTGATCAAATCGATCAACTACAAGAGATAATGATCGAAGTGTTTGCACGTCATTAAACTCTGGTTTTTCAAAAAGTTTGGAAATGCCAGTGTAATGGTTCCAACCTTGGTCAAGCGACGCGATGGCTGTTTCCCCAGAAAGCCTGGTAAGACACTGGGCCATTTCCTGTACCAGCTCTTTTGGTGACTGCGCGTTTTGGATCGCTTTTTGCATCTGAACGCTCGTCTTGTGTACCTTTGGTTGTTTTACAAAATTCTCAATATAAATGCGATAACCACTTTCCGTCGGAACTCTACCAGACGATGTGTGTGGTTGACGCAAAAACCCAGCTTCCTCCAGAAACGACATATCGCTTCTAATGGTAGCTGGGGATACTGAAAATTCACAAGTTTCAAAAACAGCTCGAGAAGCAACAGGTTGCGCAGTGCGCACATATCCTTCTACAATAACGGCTAAAATTTTGAGCTGTCGCTCATTCATAGGTTTTATTTCTAAAACAAATTAGCAGTCTATATTGTAGACTGCTAATTTATCTGTGTCAAATTTTTAGGCCGCTTCTTCCAGCTCTTGCTCGTACTGACTAGCAAGTTCATCTAATTCCCGTAATGTTCTATTGGCATATTCTTGTTCTTCACTGCTCATTGGGGCGTCACCAAGCGAATCAGTTGTCCGACGTGCATGCTCTGCCCAACCGTGAATATTTTTAATAGCTTCTTGTTTTTTTGATCTAAACTCAGCAGAGCTGTAGTACGCCAGGTCGACGTTCCTTTCAGCTTTCTCCTCTCTTTGTAATTTTTTAAGTTCCTCAGTCCAAGCAAGCGCTCCTTCTTTGGCGCTTCTAACCTGCTTTAGCGCCTCCCAGACTCTTGCCTCTGCTTGTTCACGGCCACTATCCATTTCTTTCATCATATCATTTGGTTTACTGTTATAAAATTAGATTATCACAACCGAATTATACTTTCAATAAATCCTTCTGTTTCTTTGCGCTTGCCTGCCAAGAAGACTTTTTAAATTGCTTTTGTTTTAGCATGCCAGCAAACAGCTCACCACTCATCATACTTGGCACAATCACAAACGTGGCGCCAAGCATGTACATCTTTTCTGCGTCTTGCGCTGTTTTAACCGTCACTACTACTGAGGCACGCGAATGTTTTGTTTTCATGTATTCAATCAAATCACCGTTAGCACTCATGTCAGGTATAGTGGATACAACGAGCTTAGACTCATACGCATTAATGCAATCAAGAAAATCCCTATTCGCCATGTCACCATACATATGTGGCATTTGTCTTTCCTCGAGCTCATCAATCACGGATGGATCAAAGTCCACAATCAGGTAATCTTGCTTTAATAATTTAATCGTCGGCAAGATTGCCCTGCCCATATTATGAAATCCAAACAAAATTATACCCGGAGTGCTAAGTAACTCTTTTCTTTCGCTCTGTTTTGGTACATGTTCTAGCCATCTAAACATTGGTTCGATTTTTTCATAAATCGCCTCATTATATTTAATCAGGTATGACGAAATAGTTATCGTGATCATGGCCACAATCGTGACCATTGAAAATGTGCCTGTCTGCACGTACCCATAAGCAACAGCACTGGAAAGAAGGATAAATGAAAATTCACTTATCTGTGCCATGTTGATGCCAACTAAAAATCCAGTTCGGGGATGATAGCCAAAAATTCGCAATACTAAAATAACAATTAATGGATTGCAGATTAAAATAAAGGCACTAAGGATCAAGGCAGTACTTAAAGACGAAATCAAAGTGCTAACAACAAGTTGCGTTCCAAGAACAATAAAAAATAAAATAATGAAAAAATCACGTAATGGCTTAATTCTAGACTCAATCTCACGATGGAACCCGCTTCCTGCTAATGCAATTCCGGCCAAGAGCGCGCCAGTTTCAATCCCAAACCCTAAGAACGTTAAACCGCTAGCCAAAAAGAAACACCAAGCAATGGCAGAAATAAACAGCAGTTCCGAACTACGCGCGGCCGACTTGAAAAGCGGAGGCAAAATAAACTTAGCAATACAAAATAGAACTAGAACAACAACTATAAGTTTTAATAATGAAAATCCAATAATCTCTCCAATATTCCCTGTGCCATTACCAAAAGCGCCAAGACCTAAAAGCGCAAGCATGGCAATAAAGTCTTGAACAATAAGAATTCCAACCGTGATTCTTCCGTAGAATCTTTCAAGATCCTCTTTATCTGAAAGTAACTTAATAATGATAATCGTACTTGAAAAAGCAAATGAGATACCTAAAAATGCGCCTTCAACAAATCCGTATCCAAGTAAGTATGCAACTAAAAATCCTAAACTGCTTGTAAAAAGCACTTGCCCAAACCCAGCTAAGAGAGCGATTTTTCCTATGCTCTTTACATTGCGCC
>JAHILS010000057.1 GCA_018896835.1 Patescibacteria group bacterium
AAACACCCCCACACCGATTTACAGCTAACTTTTGTACAGTTTGATGTAGGTAGACAATTACTTCATCGTTATCTAGTAAAGAGATGATGTAAATAGGTGTGGGGGTTTTTCGTATTCCAAACAATTTAAGTTTGACACGAATATAAAATATTTAGTATATTCGAGTTCGAGGCGTGGTAGCTCAGAGAAAGAGCATCTTGCTCACACCAAGAGGGTCGCTGGTTCAAGTCCAGCCCACGCAACCATTTTCCTCGCCCCTGTAGCTCAGTGGAAGAGCACTCGACACTCGGTCGAGAGGTCACAGGTTCAAACCCTGTCAGGGGCGCTTCCCAACTCGTCGGGCGCTTTGGTACTCCGAAGCGCCCGATTTGCCTTTTATATCGGTTTACATAAAATTCACAAAATCGAGGTTATTGACCGTTTTATTATAAAAGGCTATACTACAGCCGAAATTTTCACCCTGTGGAAGACTCAAAAAAACCACAAAAAAACATGTCAGATCAATATTATTATGCTCTGGCAATACGTATTGCAGCCGATTTCGGGGTCTCGATAGCAGTTCCGGCCCTCGTTGCCGCCTACGCAGGCGTAAAGTTGGATGAAAAATTCGGGACAAAGCCTTACATTCTATTTGTCCTTCTCGCAATAGCACTAGCGCTCACAGTTGTCATTATAGTCAAAAAGGCGAATTACTATGCAAAGCTGTATCAAAAAGGAGAGTAAAATTGAACTTGCACTGGCAAGCATTCCACTTGCTGCTGAACCTATTTTTGAAATCGGAAATTTTACAATCACAAATTCAATGTTAAACGCGTACATTGCTGTCGCGTTTTTCTGCTTAGTGGCAATAGTTGTCACAATGCGTAAATCTATTATTCCAAAAGGAATTTATAACTTCATTGAGATGCTCATTGAATTTGCGATTAGTGAAATCGATAAGGTTACAAATGACAAAATCAAAACAAAGAAATTCCTCCCATTGGTAGCTACAATCTTCTTCTTTGTTCTATTTTCCAACTGGCTTGGCCAGCTTCCGGGAACAGGATCGATTGGAATTTACGAACTTTTGCACGGCGAGCTTGAACTAGTGCCATTATTGCGTCCAGCAACCAGTGACTTAAACCTCACCCTGGGAATCGCCATGATTGCAATTTTCACAACTCATCTTGCTGGCATGAGACAGTTGGGAATCTTTAATCACATTAGTAAATTTCTAAATTTCAAAGGAATTTTCAAATCCCTTAAAAAAGGACCAATGGCTATAATTGTGGCTATAGTTGAATTCTTTATTGGACTTATTGAAATAATTGGAGAATTTGCCAAAACACTATCACTTTCTTTGCGACTTTTTGGAAATATTTTTGCCGGGGAAGTACTAATGACCGTGATGCTTGGCCTGTTCTCATATGTGTTGCCAATTCCATTCATGTTTTTGGAAATTCTAGTTGGAATTATTCAGGCAACAGTATTTGCCATGCTAACCCTTGCTTTTTTGGTCGTTGCCACTATGGGGCACGGGGAAGAGGAGCATGAAGAAGAACACGCTACAGCTCACGCATAGCTTACGGTCCTTGACATGGGCAAATAAAATTTGCACATATCAAGTCTCATAAGACTAAACATAATAATTAACACTTAATCAAAATCATTATGGACGCAGAAACAATGACATTGCTTGCAAAAGCTTTAGCGATCGGAGTTGGAAGTATTGCCCCAGCTCTTGCAATTGGATTTATTGGTATGAAAGCCATGGAATCCATTGGACGTAACCCAGAATCAGCTGGAAAACTCTTTGTTCCAATGCTTCTTGGTATGGCTTTTGCTGAAGCTATCGCTATTTACGCATTGATTATCGCTTTTACCTTGTAATTTATTGACTCTGATGAACTCAGCTTTGAGATCATCAGAAATGAGTTAATTACATATTATGAATGAACTAGAACAAAACTTGGAAACAACAGGTATTGAAACCCAAGAAATTGAGGGTCAAGAACTGCACGAAGAGGTTGGACAAGATTCTGGCGAAAATCCTATCACCAAAGTCGCTGGCCAATTCGGCATTAATGG
>JAHILS010000090.1 GCA_018896835.1 Patescibacteria group bacterium
GTTCAATATCGCCGCGCGATTGAATAAGTGACTTCAATCATTTCAGGTGTGATTTGGATTGGCGCCCCGGGGGTTTTAGCCTTTATGCTTTTTCAGTTGTCTCTCAGTATTGTTATATAATATCAACGTAATATGAAATTACTGGTTGTTGAGGATGAACATAAAATTGCTAACTCCATTAAAAAGGGTCTGGAACAGGAATCATATGCAGTTGATGTTGCTTATGACGGCGAAAATGGTTTTGATCTGGCTTCATCTGAGGAATATGATGTTATTATTCTCGACCTAATGCTTCCGAAAATGGACGGCTTGACTATTTGTAAAAAATTACGTGAAGAAAAAAATAAACATGCTCCAATCCTGATATTAACTTCTAAAGGAGAAATTGATGATAAAGTTGTGGGACTTAATGCTGGAGCTGATGACTATCTTGCCAAGCCATTTGCTTTTTCAGAATTGTTGGCCAGAATTAAAGCACTGTCGCGGAGACCCAAACAAACACTTAATTCAGTTTTGCAAGTTGGGAAACTGACTCTTGATACATCAACTTACGAAACAAGACGAGATGGAAAATTAATTGAATTATCCAAAAAAGAATATGCTCTGTTGGAATACATGATGCGACACAAAGGCAAAGTTCTCACTAAAGATCAGATTATCAATAATGTTTGGGACTATGATGCTGACGTATTGCCCAACACAGTGGAAGTTTATGTTGGTTATTTACGAAACAAGATTGACCCCACTTCGCCACCCACGCCGCTAAAGCTAAGTGGGTCAAGAAGACTTCGAGGGGCAAGCAAAAAGGAAGAGTCTTTAATTAAAACAGTCCGTGGTTTTGGTTATAAATTAGGATGATGAAAATAATTATTAGTATTTATTCGTATCATTGGCATGCATTCGCATATTAGTATCACTATTTATGTTTGAAAAAGCTCGACTTAAATTAGGGTCTTATGTCAAACCGGAACGAACCTTTACTTTCTATGGGTCATTAATATTGTAATTATTTTTGCCACCATTTCTTCAAAACTTAGGTGTCTTTCATTGTAACGAAATTCCATTTCTTTTAGGTAATAAATCCAATTTTCCTTTCTGATTCCTTTGTAAGTGTGCATGTTGGTTTTGGAAAGTCCCCAAAATCCTTCCATGCCATTTATGCGCACTTTCCCATCAACGTATATTTCTGCTCCGTGATTTACGGTTTTATGAATGTATCCTAATCCGATTAGTCCATTATAGCTTGTAAGTGTGTCAGAAAAAATGCTTGTTCTTTTTTTTATTTTTCTCTCGATTATTTTTTCCAGCTCTTTTTTTGTACACTCTGTTATTAACTCTAAATATACGGTTCCATTCCTTTTGTAAATGCCAAATACAGGCTGTTTTCTGTATTTAGCTCCTCTGCCTCTTTTAGCTTTGCCTTCGTACCTTAATTTCCACCTGATCTCTTTTCTTAGATTTTTAAAAAGCCCTCCGTAATAACTTTCATCCACTTCAGCCGGTCCTGCTATCTTTCTTCTGTCCTCAAAACTTCTCTGTGTAAGCGCCAATCTTATTATCTGGTAACAGCCAAAAGAGCTTTTGTAATTGAGATTTAATAATTTTACCAGCTTGCTAACTGAGTGTGAAAGTGCAAAACACCAGATAATTTCATACCAAACCCGCAATGGTATTTTACTGTTTTCCAACCAAGTATTTTTTGTTAAGGATGAAAAAGACCAGCAGTCTTTACACCTAAATTTTTTGTCCGTTAACCAAAAAATCCCTTTACCGGAACACTTACTACAGGATACTCTTTCAACATATCTTTTCTGGACGAATATTTTTCTTACCTGCTTATCTGTTAATTTAGCTGAATATACGGAACAAAATGTCATTATTTAATCTTACGTTTCGTGCCGCTTCTACATAATACCCTTAATTACAAATCAAGGCTGAAAATATTGGCATCCTGTCCTTTTCCAAAACGATTTCTAAAATATCCTGCTTTTTCAAAACCTTGACTGGACAAAAAACCCTCTATTTGAGAACCTGACTCAACATAGGCGTAAAGCACTTTAATTCCTTGCTTTTGGCATTCTTCAATAACCTTTTTCATCAGTGCTCTCCCAATACCTTTGAGCTA
>JAHILS010000058.1 GCA_018896835.1 Patescibacteria group bacterium
AAAACAGCTGAATTGGTGGCAAGACTCCAAGAGTCTTTTGGAATTAAAAAAGCAGGAGAGGGCGAACAAGACCCAGATTTGAAGTACATCATCTATGCTCGTAAAAGCACGGATGCAACCGAAAAGCAGGAGCGCTCCATTGGTGACCAAATAGGCGAGTGCAAGGGGCTTGCAGAGCGTTTGGGCTTACATTGGGTTGGAGTTATCCATGAAGAAAAGTCTGCCATGCTATCGGACAAACGGGAGAAGTTTAGAGAAATGCTCGATAAACTGAAAGATGGTGAATATGACGGCATTATTTCATGGTCACCAGACAGACTCGCTCGAAACATGAAAGAAGGTGGTGAAATAATTGATATGCTTGATAAAGGTGACGTTGCAGACATTAAGTTTGCTAGCGGTTATACTTTCACTAATGACTCGTCGGGCAAGATGCTTTTAGGCATTGCTTTTGTCATGGCTAAACAATACTCAGACCAACACTCCCAGAATGTTCGCAGGGCTATCAAGAGAAAGACCCGTGAAGGCAAATGGGCAGGAAGCAGACTCAAACATGGGTACTACAAAGATCGTCAACATTTCTTGCGTCCTGACGGCAAAAACCATGAACTCATCAAGACTGCTTTTGAAATGCGACTCGATGGCATAGAACTTAAAGTCATTGCTAAGTTCCTGAATAATGAGGGTTTTCCTGTTACTACAAAACATACCAAACACAAGGACATGGTCGTTAACGATAAGTTTATTTCAGAACTTCTCCGTGACCCAATCTATGCTGGAGCCATGATTTACGGAGGTGAAGTTGTAAACTTGTTTGATTATTATGATTTCGTTCCTGCTGTGGAAGCAACGGAAATGGAGCGACTTTTACTTAAAGATGGGGTAAGAAAGAGTTATAACATTACGGATATTGTAAAACCTCGAGGTAGTATAAAAGCCGACCTTATGCGAGGGATGATTGTTTGCTCGCATTGCAACAGATCAATGGCCACAGGGATTACTTCGAAAAAGAGTAAGGACGAAACAACCCGCTATTTTTATTATCGTTGTGACACACAGGGCTGTGAGCGCAAAGGAAAGTCTATACGGGCTAAGATCATCATGGAGTCGGCCTATGCTTTTTTGAATGAACACCCGCTTGCTTCCAAGACAGGATATGCTCATTACAAAAACCAGATGACAAAAGTATTTGAGGCTCAACAAAAACAAACGACACGGGACATAAAGTCATTAAAAGTCCAAATGCAACACGCCAAACATCGAGTAGCTGAAATGAAAGAACTCATTCGAGAAGCTGTGGGCGACAAAGTATTGATAAAAGAATATGAGGCAGATATGAAAATACACCTCGTAAAAATAAAAGATATTATTGAAAAACTGCAAGAATTAGAAGTAAAAAAAGATAATGCACAAGAGGCTTTAGTTAGTTTTGAAGAGTTCCATGAACTATTCCAAAACATTGCTAACTATATACAAAAAATAGACTCCATGTCTGACCTTGATTTCATCATGCGAAAACTGTTCATGAACTTCACTGTTACAGACGGAAAAGTCACTAACATAACACAAAACTCTCCTTTCAGAGAGCTTTGCTTAGACACCGATTCGGTGATGGTGACCCCACCGGGAATCGAACCCGGATTTCCAGGATGAAAACCTGGCGTCCTAACCATTAGACGATGGGGCCTTTGTATGTTTCTATTTGATAGTACGTATCTCGAGGATGCCCGGCGGAGCCGGGTCCGGCTCCGCCGGAAAAACCTGGCGTCCTAACCACTCGGCAGACGCCTGCCCGGCTCCGCCGGGATGGGACCTTTGTTGTTTGCGTCAGAATAATACTGAAAAACGGGTATTGTGTCAATTATATTAACACTAGCCAACTTAGCTGGTTTAACTCGGATTGAAATAGCATAGCTGCTTGATGCCAAATCTAATTTATCAAAAAATCCGTTATCCGGACCTGACCCCTTAATAATCGATCATGCGTGTAACGCCCGGGCGAATGCATTCGCCCGGGCGCACGATTACGATTTGTGACTTGCGATTCCACCCACACTACGGTGCGTGGTTCTCCAGCGAAGTCCCATTGTATCCTCCTACAAAAACGGGTGAATGATCGGGAGCGATCGCGTGCGTCGTGGCTGATACAGCCTATCCTTGTGATCATGCGGACTTTCAGATTGCAGAAATACCGAATCAGACCGCGCTTGTTCGAGCAACGCCCCTTCCATAGCATATGCTGCGACCTGTCGAGATGCAGACCACACAACGCCTTGAGGAAATTCGATCATATCAAACTGCCGAAGATGCTCTGCCACTTGAGCAATCAAGAGCGGATTGTGCTCTTGTGCCCACGCTACCCAATCATCAAACCTCACAGACTCTAGCAACTCTGCTTCAAGCTCTGACCAAAGCGTAACGCGCCACCCTTCTGAAAGCTCTACCTCCTCACGCATGCACTTACAGTAGAAAGTAAGCTCGTCTTGTGAAGCTTCCCAACCCCATGTGCGTCTTGGCTCAAGGTCAGGCAGAAAAATCTCGATCGAAACATTAATGCCGGTTGCTCTTAATGCATCTGCCAACTCGTGCACACGACGCACAGTCTTGCGACTACGGAAAAAATACGTTTGCATGAGGTCAGGAATCAATTCTTGGCGCCCTCTGTATGTACCCAGGCACGAAAAACCGATTAGATGAATCATAGGCGCATTGGCTAACGCACAAATCTGCGCCGGATCAATCATCGCGAATTGCTCAAATTGATCAAAGATATTCATCACTTTTGCACCTCTGGCAGACAACTCACGCCGAGCCTGGCGCTCTTCTTTGCCAGTTGTCTGAACACTGCCGTCTTGAAGAATTCGACTCATCACTCACCTCCCAAATGTGGGGCCTCACCACGAAGCCACACATCGCAAGAGGTGAATGAAATATTACTGATACCCCTGATTATCAACTCCGCAAAAGTACAAAATTGGAAACGCCTCATTGCACCTTTCACGCACAAGTGATTGATACATATTTGTTCGAAGATCACTTGGCTTTTCATTCTGAATCAAAAGCACATTTGGCATATACTGCCGGATCCAAAGCGCTTGCACTGCATACTCTGCAAACTTTCGCCGTACCCAATCCTTCAATATAACATCGCCTGGCTGTTCCAACCCATTAAAATATCCACCTTTCCCAAATTGAGATTTAAGCTTTTTTAATTCCCAACTCATATCCGACTCTTTGGCGTATCGCTCGATGTTGTTAAAAACATCCAGATATTCCTGTTTAAATGCTTCACTCTGCGTTTGCTCAATTTCTTTTTCAAACTCATACCAACTCACAACATCGATTTCGACATTTAATGCTTGATCCTTAAGCCAAACCTTTAATGCCGTACAATACGATTCCCATCGTTGCGCGAATCGCGTCCAAAGTTCACCAATGTTCCCCTCAACAGCTAAAAACTGTTGGGTGTAAATGTAATATGGATCTGTATTGCCAATTATGATTTGTAATCTAGTCTTTGGATAAACTTTTTGCACCGCTTTGGTAATTTCCGCCAAGCGCTTAATGTCAGCAGTTAGGTTATTGCCTTGCGGATCAAGAGATACATATTCCCATGGCTTATTGCTAAATATCTTGGCCGAGCTTATCGTTGAACAAGTAAAGGTTGTGAAAATAAGGGGATTATCTTGATTAACAGCCAGCGAAACCCGACGCAAAATAAGCTTTAAAAACTCATTTTGATCACCCTTGGCATCAAACTTTTTTATAATTTCCATGATTGATTCTATTTTTGACATATTGCGCACGATTAGTAATAAAGACCCCTTCCTGTTTCCAAGAAGGGGTCTGATTGCTTTATTTAATTATCAAAATCAAGCAGAACTCTTCTGGGAAGAAGTTCCTGCATGCGGACTAATCCGATTTAATTGTGTTTTATATCCATTCATACCTTTGTTTAACCATTTTGAAATCCGGGCAATAGTTGTAGAGCTCATGCCTGTTTGCTCTTGGATCTGCGTGTATGGCACGCCCTCATAAAGCATCTTGGCGACCGCGAACCGATTTGAAAACTCCACTATTTCCTGATCTGTTAGTAAGTCACGAAAGAAATTCTGAGCTTCTTCCAAAGATTCAAGTAATAATATGGCTTCAAAAAGTTGTTTTGACTGCTCTGTTTTCCATTGCATAGTGATATTACTATAGCATGGTACTTTAGTCAAGTAAAGTAGCTGAATAGTAAAAAGTGGGCCCAAAGGCCCACTTTTTACTTAACTCATCATTAAAACTATTTTTGCTTCTTTGTCTGTAAATATTGATCGAATTGCTCAACTAGACGCAGAACCTCCTGCCTTCCTTCCTCGTCTTGCAAAATTTTAGCAATCAATTCCATGCGCTGTCGCTGATCTTCTGGTAATTTCTCCAAAAACTCCGTGTTTTGTAATGTCGTTCCCAACATATCCAGTACCTCTGCTGAACTCTTACCAGTCGCTTCCATACTGGCCTGAATAAACTCACCGCTTAAGTCCCAAATAGTCACATCTTCACCAGACGCTACGCGCTGTTCCAATTTATCAATACGGGAAGTAAACATCTTGCTAACCGCATAGGCGTCTTTAGCAAGATATAGGGTCTCAATAGAAATACCGGCCGTGGCAGCGGTTCCTAAAGTAAAGAAATC
The DNA here is from genome assembly GCA_018896835.1 of Patescibacteria group bacterium. Classification (GTDB taxonomy): domain Bacteria; phylum Patescibacteriota; class Patescibacteriia; order UBA9934; family UBA9934; genus UBA9934. Next base: position 4,679 of record JAHILS010000058.1, read on the forward strand.
CGCGGTCATAATTGCCATTGACTTTCCTGTATCTAGCAATTCTTTTTTCTGTTCTTTATTTCCTGATACCCACATCCACGCAGGAGAAACCTCACGAATAGACTGACTGATTTCTGCCTTTTGCGCCACTCGTTCTGCTTGATCACCCACAACATATCGGCCTGAGCGGTAAAGTAACTCTGGAACTAATGCTGGGGGAAAAGCTTGAACAAAGGCTTTATATGAATCTTTCAAATGCGCTTTTCCTTCTGGCGTTCCATGTTCAACCGCAGCCTTGTAGCCGTGATAAATCGTTTCTCCAAGATTTAGAAAAATACCAATGCCACCAAGAGCTTTCACGCCCCTATAAACAGTTTCTTTTTTTGCGCCAAAGTGAGTCTCAAATATTTTTGTCACTTTTCCGCCCATCGTATCCTTATCTTTCAAATCAGCCTCTGCAACAAGTTGTTCAAATGATTGTTTGAGCCCCTGAAGCTCGTCAATTGTCATCCCTGTCTCAATAAGAAC
>JAHILS010000059.1 GCA_018896835.1 Patescibacteria group bacterium
GGTCCAAGGCATTTCAATATGTGAAAGCTCATAAAGAGTTTTCATCTCTGAGCCACGGCGATAAATCAAGTGATATCCAAATTCAGTTTCTACAACGTCAGATATTTCTCCGTCCTTTAAAGCAAAGGCAGCGTCCTCAAACTCCTGCACCATCATACCCCTGCTAACTGCTCCCAAATCACCTCCACTTGGGGCTGATGGACAGTCAGAAGACTCGATTGCCTTATCAGCAAAGTTGTCAGTAGTGACGCTTGATTGGATCTCTTCAATCAAAAGCAATGCCTCAGCCTGCGATCTTTCCTGCGTACAGCCTTGTGCTCCGCTGTAACAAATTAGGATATGTGAAAGATCAGCTTCCTCTTCTTGCTTGGACGACAAATAATTAACAATTTGCATGGTTGAGTTGTACTCATACAAGCCATCGATTACTCCAGGGCTTAATTTTTCCGCCTTGATTTGATCAACGAGTTCCCCAAATACTTCGTCGTCTTCTTGTACAAATCCATAATAACCATTATTAAATGATGTTGTGGCAATAGATGCTTCACGTGCTAGTGCTCCAAAATCTTCTCCACTAAGTGCTCGGTCAAGGATAGCGAGTGCGTCTGCTTCTTCTATTTTCTGTGTCTCTTCCATTTGAGTTTGCTGTTCAGGCGTAAGCTCAACCTTCATTTCTGATTCTGATTTTGGAGTTTTAAATTCCAGGATAGGTGTTTCTCCAATTAGTCCAACTGCTTGCTCAACGTCAAACACTCCAGCAAGCTCGACAATAATTCGATAATGATCACCATTAATATTTGTTTGCACTATTGGTTCTGAAACTCCAAAGGCATTAACACGTCTTTCGACAACATCACGGACTCCCTCAAGAGCGCTTGCTCGATCAGCCGAGTCAATACTGGACATGTCAGCTTCATAAACAAGTTGAGCTCCTCCTTGAAGATCAAGCCCAAGCTTATATTGATCTTCACTAAACTCTGGCATATTGACGCCAGTTGCATTTTCTATGCTTCTGGCAACCTTATTCCATGGTGATGGAAACGCGGTTGACGCTGTTAAAATAAAAACGACGACTATGGCAACTAGTGCACTATAAAGTCCTCGTCTGGTTCTGCTTCCTTGTTTTCTTTTCATAAATCTTTAAATTCAAATTCTGTGCTATTTTACGGTATTTGCGATTCCATTACAAGCTCACGTGTGACAAAACGCCCAATTTTTGGGCGTTTTAACTAATCTTTGACAAACTTTACCGCAAAGATTGGCACCCAACGCTGGTCATGTTCGTCTAAAATCTCACATGACTTATTCTCAACGTACATATTAAGTGCAATGTCTGCTAGTAGCTCCTGGTCTGTTTGAATATCTGCTTTTAGCTCTTCGAGCTCTGCAAAGTCTGATGCCTGCGAACGAATATCATTTTCAATCGACTTCTTTTCATCTCGTAGCACTTGCATTTTTTCTTGCAAATCCTTATACCTCTGATCTGATTTTAATTCATCGGTTAGTATTTTTTGTAGATCTCTTTTTTTTGCTTTTGATTTTTGAAGGCGTTTATATACTTGTTCAATTGATTGCATAATGGTTTGGTGATATTTAATTTATACTTCTTGAAGATCATCTTCTGTGATTGTCCAGCCAATGGCTGATTGCACAATGTCAGCTGCAACTTCGTATTCTGTTAGTCGTAACGTATCCCCACGTAATGATTCATATTCACGGAATTCAACCATATCAATTTGCTCGCCATCCTCATCCATAACCTTACCGTCAGCTTCATATGAAAATTCGTAGTCTTCGCCAGCATATGACACCGAATCGTCTGACGCCTCCAGCTCTTCATCTATGTCTTCGAGCATTATCACCTCTTCTGATCCTGGATCGATCGACAACCAAACGCTGTCATCGCTACGAATCCAATACTGCTCCTCTCCAGTTGAAAGGTGGATTTTATTTATCAAAGTCGGTTGGAAGGTCTTGTCATTAATGACAATCGCTTGGTTTTGTAAAAGGGTCTCAAGGGCTTTTTTAACATCCATAAATTTAGTAAGTGAATTTTTTGGAAGTATAGCAACTGTTACTTTTGTGTAAAGTGGACAACAGACTTATCCACACCCGAGATCGGATCTCTATCCACAGGCTAGTAATCTAATCCTTCGCGCGCTTTCACGCCTGAGTAAAAATAATGCTTGGTCATTTTCACTTCTGAGATCAAATCTGCAATTTCTAATAGCTCACTGACCGGATTTCGACCAGTAAGTATCACTTCAACATCGGGTTTCCGATTTTTGATTACATCTATCACCCTATGCGTGTCAAGCATCTTGAGCGCAACAGTTGAATTTATCTCATCGAGTACGACTAAATGATAATCTCCAGACAAAAGCGCAGATTTAGCAATTTCAAGTCCTCGTCTGGCCTCATCTCGATCTTCCTGCGTAATTGAAAAATCAAAACCACCCGACTCCTTAATCCGATCCCTGCCTGTAACCTCATAATCGATATTGAGAATCTCATCAAGCACCTTGCGTTCAAAATAATGTGTTTCACCACCCTTATCAAAAAACACAATCATTACTCGCCTGCCTGACCCGGCACACCTGATAGCTTGCCCGATGGCTGACGTAGTCTTTCCCTTCCCATCCCCATGAATCAACTGAACAAGTCCATATCCCTGATGCTCAAGCATACGCTCGTCACCTTTTATCAAATCACCATCCTTGACCTCGCCTTGCAAACTCACAGAATTAAAAACTTGAATTTGTTAAACTCGACCCCTGCTCTTTATAAACCTTTAAAACTTGACGCAAGCAAGGGCTTGGTATTTTTCCATCCACCTCTTCTGGCTTAAACCAACCGAAATCATCATGCTCGTTTGATAATTTAATCTCTGGGCGTTTGTTAACTTTCAACAAATAAATAATCGCTGTCACACGTCTGTCGTCATCACCCGAAATAGACCACACGGACGCTGATAAAATTTGAGCACTGGAAACATCAAAATCCACACCAGTCTCTTCTTTTAGTTCTCTGACTAGCGCCTCGCTAAGCGTTTTATCCTCTTTATCCATGCGACCTCCAGGAATGTCCCAAACCCCAGCGCCTCCCTCATGGTCCTCCTGTGTACCCGAGTCTTGCAACAAGAGTACATAACCCTGAGGGTCAACGATCAAAGCCTTATTTGCCACAAACATTTTCTGCATATATGTTTATACTAAAACAGTTTTCTGTACGACTTCGTATTTTAGATGAATAAACGAATCATCTAGAATATCACACGACATTAATCTAAGTGCTTTCACTTTATCAAGCTCATTTACATCATGAATCGCTTCTCCATCTATTAAGGTAGAAACACCCCTGCCTCCAACTGCGAGTGGGGCAACGACAATAGAAAATTCATCGATGAATCCGCCTCGTAATAGGACACCATTTAGCGTTCCTCCGGTTTGTATTGTAATTCGATCTATTCCAAAATCTTTCTTTAATTTTTCAAACATATCAGGTATATCCACCTCATCTTTGTATAACACAACTTCCACGTTATCTGCGAACCTATCAGCAGGATGCTCTCTATTTGTTGTAATAATGATAACCCTCTCCAACCAGCTTGAAAGATAAGTTAAGCCTTTTTTATTCAAATGAGGTTTATTATCTATAATTACGCCGGTAACCGGAATGCGTGCATTTACAGGTTCGCGTTCATTTATGCCTATCTTGGCAAACACTCGACCACTTTGCAGGAAACAAAGATCTGTTTGCTTCTCGAGGTTATAGTATTGACCAATCCCTTCCTTAACTCCACAGATATGCGTCCAATCTTTATCAGAATCAAGAGAATCAGAATCCCCACTCGTAATCTTACCGTCAACAGACATCATCATGAAAAGAGTTGTATGTGGCCTTTCTTGGATTGTATTCATATTATTTTAATTTTTTATTAGAATTCTTCTTACCATTAAATAATTTTCCAAGCTTGTTCATAATTTTTCACCCAATTAATTTTTGAATGTCTTCTTGGCTGAATTCTTTTTTATAATCGATCAGCTTGGGATGTTTTATATTTCGCAATTCCTCGTCGTATGTCGCCATTATACTTCTTGCTCATTTCTGATATACCAACCAATTTTTTGTAGAAGAAAATTCGTTAAACTTTTTTACAAACTCACCCTGAGTTAACATCCTCCCCAATTTTTTAAATTCGTTTTCTATCTCTCCGGATAAACCCGATTCGAAGGCGCCAATAGTTAATAATATTTCTTCATACATATAATTTCTTGTAAAATCTTTTTTGGCTAAATCCAAAAGTTTTCTGTATTCTTTTGCCTTTTCCAAAAATAAA
>JAHILS010000060.1 GCA_018896835.1 Patescibacteria group bacterium
GCGGAGCGGAATGGAGTAAAACAGCGGAGGTATCCGCGCACGTTATTCGCAATGGAGCGGAGCGGAATTGCGAATAACTCGTCATTATACAAACTATCATTTATATATGATACCAGCTCCTGCGCGTTATGCGAATTTTGTGATGAGTTTTGACCCAGATTCACACAACGTCACTGATCACCTAATCGATAGATAGCCACCCTTGACTCCGTCCTTTGATAAAACAATTTGCCAGAGTTGATTTTGTCGACAACGGAACGATCCGGCGCAGGAGAGTAAGTAGTATTTCCACATTCGGTAGAATCTTTCGCTATATTGATCTTTAAGCTGTGGCCAAGCGTTATTAAAGTTCTGAAACCAGGCCATCAAAGTCTTGTCATAATCTGCGCCAAAGTTTTCAATGTCTTCCACCATGAATGAACCTTCCATTGATTTGGTCAGTTGTGCTAAAGAGGGAAGCATTGAATTTGTAAAAATATACTTCTCGATCCAGGCGTCAGTACTTTTTACTGACTTTTGTCTGCCGATGGTGTGAAGCAAGAAAAATCCATCATCTTTCAAGCATCGACTGGCTACTTTGAAATATGTTTTATAATTTTTATAACCAACATGCTCGATCATTCCGAGTGAAACAATATGGTCAAATTTTTCATTCACATCCCTGTAATCTTGTAAACGAATTTCAACTGGTAAGCCCTGGCATCGGTCTTGAGCTAATTTTTGTTGTTCTTTAGAAACTGTAATGCCAACAACTGAAGCTCTATATTTTTCTGCAGCAAATTTTGCAAAGCTTCCCCAGCCGCAACCAATATCCAGCACTCGATCTCCGGCCTGAAGTCCGATTTTTCTACACACAAGGTCAAGTTTTGCTTCTTGCGCCTCATCAAGATTTTTCGCGTTCTTCCAATATCCGCAGGTATATACCATGTTTTTATCTAACATTGCTTGGTAAAGATCATTGCCAGCGTCGTAATGCGCTTCACCGATGTGAAAAGCTCGTTTACCTGATTGTCTATTTAATAGTACTGATGCCAGAGCAAGTGCGACGACCGGCCAATTCGCACGTAGTTCTTTACGTATGTCATTTTTTAAAATTCGATCGATCAATCCATCGATTTGATCACAATCCCACCAGCCATCCATGTAGCTCTCTCCCAGGCCTAAGGATCCTTTAGTTAGCACTCGGCGATAAAATCGTTCGTCATTAATTTTTGGGTCCCACTCATCATCACCATTAAGCTTAATTCCAGTGCCATTCAATAATATTTGTATTTGTTGTTCGGTTTTTGATGTACTCATAAATTTTTTTACATCTTAATGAATTGTTTATCATTATTCAATAGATATAATTTCGTATTCTATTTCTCTTCCTTGAACTTTGATATTAATTTTTTCACCAAAACGATGACCAAGAAGCGCCTGACCAATAGGGGATAAATACGATATACGGCCCTTGAGTGGATTTGATTCATGCGAGCCAAGAATTTCAAGTTGTCTTTGCTTACCATTAACTACAACCGTAACTAGCGAACCAATCACAACAACATCTGTCTTACCGGGTTTATCGATAATAATAACATCTTTAATGCGTTGTTTTATTTTTTCAATTTGGTTCATTGTTCGACGTAGCGCAAACTTTGCTTCTTGATAAGCCGCGTTTTCGCTTAAATCACCCATTTCCTGAGTTCTAGTAACCTCTAGCGCGAGACCACGGAGAGACTTTTCAAGTCTGGCTAATTTGATATTAAGCTTATCAAAAGCTTCTTTAGTTAAATAATTATCTTCTTTTTGAGTTTGCTGACGAAATAATTCAGCTTTTCTAGTTGGTAATCGCATATTATTATGCCTATGATACCTTAGAAATGCTGTGAAAACAAAAAAAGAAGAGCCTTTTTCAAAGCTCTTCTTTTTTTAAAACTATCGAGTTAATGTAATTGCTGATCCGCCCTCTGGATCACAAGCTCCAACCTCTACAGTTCCATTTGCTTTTTTGGAAATGTAATAATCAGTCTTGCCAGCAGTTCCTGTACTTGGATCTAATGGAACTGATCCTAAGTAACCTTCGGTAACAAGTCCTGTTAGGTCAGCGCAAGCTGCTTGAGTGACTTGGGCTGTACATCCTGCGTCGCAAGCTGCAACGTCTGTTCCAATAGTGTAGAACAAATCATTAGTTAATCCAGAAACGGCAGCAATATATGTACCACCATTATCTACTTGATCTGTAACAACTGCTGTTAGCACATTATTAAGATCATTATAACGACGAGCGTCACGAGCTTCTTGGAAACGTGTAACTGGATCCAAAGCTACGAAAATAGCTGCTGCCAAAATTGCGATGATTGCAATTACGATCAGCAACTCAATAAGTGTAAAACCTTTTTTCTCTTGCATAAGAAAATTTTATGAATAAATTAATTAAATTAGCTTATTGATAGTATAGCATCTATGCATCATATTGTGTATAATAAACGTATTGTTTTCCACAGCCTATGTTTTCAAAAAAGGAGGACAAGTTAGAAAAATCAACTAGCGCAAAAATTACAATCAAGCCTGTTGCTAAATCTGACTTGGAAAAAATGATTCAATCAGCCTCGGGCAAAACGCCACGTGAGACCCTTGTTATTGAATTTGTAGACTCGCTTATGATTTACGCTGATGCGCAAAGAGCGTCAGATATTCATTTTGAACCAAAACAAGATAATCGAGCAATCACTCGATTACGCATTGATGGCATACTTCGTGATGAGTTTGAATTACCAATCGAGCTTCACTCACAGTGCATTGCTCGATTAAAAATCATGACCGACATGCGATCAGATGAGCACAGAGCTCCGCAAGATGGACGTTTTTCGTTTAAGACTCAAAATGAGATAGTTGACGTTCGAGCCTCGCTTATAGCCACGGTTTACGGAGAAAAGGCAGTTTTGCGTCTTTTGTCTGGTACAACACATGGGCTTTCGCTAACTGATCTTGGATTTTCAGAAATAGATCTTAATCGCCTTCAAGCACAAATTAAAAAACCTTGGGGAATGATTTTAGCGACTGGACCAACTGGATCGGGAAAAACTACCAGCATTTATGCAGTTCTTGAAGAATTAAATAGAAGAGAAGTAAACATCTCAACCATCGAAGACCCAGTTGAATTTAAAATCGGTGAGGTTAACCAAAGCCAGGTCGATAGAGCTGCCAAATTTACATTCGCTACTGGCTTGCGCTCTTTATTACGGCAAGACCCTGACATTATTATGGTTGGAGAAATCCGTGACAGCGAAACTGCAAAAATTGCTGTTAACGCTTCTTTGACAGGACACAAACTTTTATCAACACTTCACACCAACGACGCCGCCACAACCATTCCACGTCTCATGGATATGGGAGTTGAACCATTTTTAGTGGCGTCAACTTTCAACTGTGCAATCGGGCAACGTCTTATGCGCCGAGTTTGCGACAAGTGTGTTAAATCAATATCTATTTCAAAAAATGATCTCGAAGGAAAAATGCCAGAAGCAATTATTTCTGCACTATTTGAAAAATCCGAAAATATCGAAGTAGCTCAGGCTGTTGGATGTGAGGCATGTGCAAAATCAGGCTACCGCGGACGAATAGGTATCTATGAAATCCTTGTTAATACAGCTGAAATCCAAAAACTCATCACCGACCACGCAGAAAGCTCTGACATTAAACAAAGAGCAGTTCAACAAGGCATGACTACCATGGAACAGGATGGGGCTAGAAAGGTTCTGGCAAAAATATCAACAATTGAAGAATACATGCGCGTACTACATGAATAAGACAACAAAAACAGTAAATAATTCTCTCAAGACCGCTTCAATTGCTAAGCGGAAAATTTCAACTTGGGAAAAATTAAACGTTAGATTATCTTCAAAAGAGAAAGTCTTGTTTATTAAGTACCTGCACGTATTGCTAAAATCTGGGCTTTCACTTGATGACTCGTTGGACGTTCTTTCCAGCCAATCGACTGGGCCTATGAAAAAAATAGTTGATAGACTTGTGAAGGAAGTACAGAGTGGTCGTACTTTGGCTAGCGGGCTTTCATATTATCCGCATATTTTTTCTGATGTTTTCATTAATCTTATCCAGGCTGGCGAAAATTCAGGCACACTAGAAAAAAATCTTGAATATTTAGCAGAACAAACTCAAAAGCAATATGATCTCAGACAAGGAATTAAAGGATCGATGATGTACCCAGTCATCGTACTCGTGGGCGGACTTGGGGTTAGCATTTTTATTATAGTATTTATTTTTCCAAGTATTATTTCACTTTTTGAAACCTTAAATGTTGACCTTCCACTTGCCACCAAAGTACTTCTCTTTGTCGCAAACACAATCACTGGGCGACCATTAGAGATTATCTTAGGGATTATTCTATTCATTATCTTATTTTTCATTGCAACCAGAATTCGAGCAACTAGATATATTCTTGATATTTTGCTTTTAAAATTTCCAGTAATTGGAATAATCGTGCGCGACAGTATTCTTTCCAACGTATTTAGACTTTTGGGAACGCTTTTACAAAGCGGGATGCCTCTTAAACAATCAATCTATATTACCGAGTCAACAGTCAACAGTCTTCCATTTAGAAAAATGTTTGATGATTTAGATGCCAAAGTAACCCAAGGTGGCGAACTTGTAACCGTACTGCGAGATTATGATAATATCGTGCCAATGATGTCGACTCGATTAATTCACGTCGGCGCTCAAACTGGTGAGCTAGAAAATATGCTTTTATATCTTGGAGATTTTTATGGAAAAGAAGTTGACGAAACTTCAAAACGGATTTCCATTATTATTGAGCCAGTGCTAATTATCGCAGTTGGTGTCATGGTTGGATTTTTAGCCTTTGCTGTTATTTCACCAATTTATCAAGTAATAACAAATGTTGCATAAAAAAGGTTTTACTCTTCTTGAAATTGTTATTGTTATTGGTATTTTGTTAATGTTGATGACAATTATTTTTTCATCAGTACGAATTGCCAACGATAGTTTGCGAGCAAAAACACATCAAGAAATTTATACTCAGCTACTTAGTGCCTCACGAAGAGCACGCGATGGAGCATATAATTCTGATTGGGGTTTATATTTTTCTAATGATCCAATAACCCACGAAGCAGAATCTTTAACTCTCTACGCTGGTGAGAATTATGCCACACGTGATACTCAATATGACCTAGTGACTGAAATTGATTCTTCAATTATTTTTTCTAACATCACACTTGTCGATGTGAATCCCTTTACTGGCAATGGCAACGAAGTTACATTTGAAGCATTTTCCGGCGATCCACACCAGGTCGGGAGCATGACGCTCACTACCGGCACAAGACAAACCATCATCTCTCTTGACTCAACTGGAGTTCCGCTCATCACGTATGTTCAATAAAAGGCATAAAAAGGGCAGTGTAATTTTGGAAGTTCTAATCGCTATTGGGCTTTCGGCTTTTTTCTTTTCCGCCATCGCTGGGCTAATGATGGCTTCCAACAAAAGTATGGAGTCGCTTTATAGTTCGCAAAAAGCTATTTGGCGTGCACAAGAAGGACTGGGAGCTTTGCAATCAATGAGTTTTGATGATCTTTCCACAACCGAAAATGGGCTTGTAACATATTCTAACGTTAGCGACGCTTGGAGTTTGGGATCTGGAACAGAAAATTTTGACGATGGACAATCAAGAGAAATTGTTATTTCCGAGGTAGAACGTGATAATGCGTGCTTGATTGTAGAGGCTGGAGGGACCGTTGATCCCGATACTTATCAGCTTGAGAGTACTGTTTATTGGACTGGCTCAACTGGTGCGGTTCACAACAGAAGCTTACAATCCTTGGTTGTAAACTGGGAAGATTCTCAAGGCGAATGTTTTCGCCCAACTGATGCTGGTGGAATTGACCTTGATTGGTCTGGTGGATATTGGGGTGGATCAAAACAGCTTCGTGGCGTTTGGATAATTAACAACACCACTAGAGATATTACGATTACAAAGATGACAATATGGTGGGATAGGCCTGCCTCAAAATTGCAACAAATTTTTGCCATTGGTACAAAAGTTTGGTCAGATTCTGGACCTGGTACACCATTAGGACTACAAAGCTCTGGGGTACTAATCGACACACTTGATGCTACAATCCCGGCAGGATTTACAGACGACACCCATAAAATACAATTCACTCAGGCAATGGAGGGCTCAACACTTATCATCTCGTTTGAATTTGCTGACGGCTCAATTCTTATAACCGATCCGTTTACACCATAATATGAAAACGAACGGATTCACCCTGATAGAAACAGTGCTTTATATTGGCTTAATCATGATTCTTTTGCCATCAATGGTTTTAATATTGCTTGCTGTTGAGAAAAATCAGGCTCATTCATCAACACACATGTTTATTGAGCAAACAAGCGCAATTCTTTTTTCCGAATTTAGCAATGAATTACTTGATGCGTATAGTATTAATACGACCTCATCAACTTTTGACTCTAATCAATCTGAACTTGTCTTTCAAAAATCACAAAATAGTCCAGTATTTGGTTTGGCTTTTGAAACCGACACTGTAGAAATTGGATCAGTCGAATATAATATTGGTAGAATTAAATATTCAGACCTAGAAGATCACTGGCTCACCCCGGAACAAATTAGTGTTACAGAATTTAGAATTGAGCCAGTGCGGAATAATGACGGCGATCTAACAGCATTAAATATTAAACTTGAACTTTCACCGCTTGCTGTAAGTACAGAAATGGATCAAGCCAACATACTTGATACACAGACGACATTTTACTTATTTTCGCCAGTAACCGAGCTATAATATGGATCAAGTTAAACCAACGAAAGGCATAGCGCTTCTTATTACCGTCATTGTTATTGGCATCACAGGTTTTGCCGTCATGGCATTTTTGGCCCGTTCTGGATTAATTTCCACTCGCAACTCTCAGTCTCAGGAAAATGGCATGGTCGCCCGAAGCCAAGTATTTGGTTGTGTTGATGAAGTTGTGGCCCAATATCTACGTAATCCTGAGTTTAATAATAATGCCGTGTCGCTGGGATCTACAATCTGCACAGTGACAACTCTTGAATCTAACCCAACAGAAAAAACCTTAGAACTTCAAGTTGTAAAATCAGACGCAACACAAATAATTCACCTAAGAATGGGACTTGATCCTATTTCAATAATATCAATAGAATAATATGAGTACACTTGGCTTTACGATTCAAACCATTGGAGAAGTTATGATTGGTATAACTATTTTATACGTTCATCACAAAATGTTGCGCGAGAGAAAATTTGATAAAAAAGTTTTTGCTGATATACGCATTGAGCAATGGACTGGACTAATCGGCATTATCATGATAATTTTTGGATATATAATCCAAGTAACAAATTAATATGAAGAAATTGATTTTGCTATTTCTACCATGTCTTATGCTAGCTGGTGCTGGTTGTTCATCTTCAAGTGATTCAACATACGACTCCTATGACTCATACGACTCTTATGACTCATATGACGTCGACACTAGTAATATCCCACAAGGTTCATCAACTGTTTTAGGTTGCGACCTTGATGATGAATACTGTGCATCACTAGACGTTTACGTTGAAGGAGATGAGGTATCCAACGTATTTGATAATGATAAATTTGAATATGTTTCCGTTGATTATTCAATCTGCGACGAACTAGGTTGTGCATTCGATGATTGGTACGGTCATCAGTGGTACTTCGAATTCTAAATGAAACTAAAAATCGACCCGAGATTATCAAGGGTCGATTTTTTATTTACTTATCGATTGTAGAGCGCGATCGCAAGAGCGCTGGCGACGTTTAAGGACTCAAGCTTTGAGTTATGTTCAATAAACATTGACTGTCCATCAAGACCAAGTGCGATGCCTGATCCTTCTGATCCAGCAACAAGAATAATCTTGTCATCAAACTCGGTTACTTTAAGACCCTTGGCGCCCTGCCTTTTTTCAAGTCGATAAATATTTCTCTTCAAGCCTGATATAAAATCAATCGCATTATCTCGATCAATTTCCATCCATTGAACTGAGAATAAAGCTCCTGCTGACGAACGAACAACTTTTGGACTAGTCGGGTCAGCACTTTGAATAAGAATCAAAGACGCATCAAACCCAAGGCACAGACGAAGTATTGTCCCAACGTTTCCCGGGTCTTGAACTCCATCAAGCACAACAATAGTTTTTTTTGATTGAATCTCCTCAAGCGACCACTGCGGAATTTTTGCCACACCGGCTATTTCTTGTGGAGTTTCAGTTGTAACAAGTTTATCGAAATTCTTAACTTCATCACGATTAAATGTAAATTCAATATAATCACCAACAGAATCAAGTACCTTCTGTCCTTCAATCAAACAGAGTCCTGATTCTCTCCTTCCTTTCTTAGTTTGTAATGATTTTACTAATTTTTCCTGAGCGTTTGTTAACTGCATATAGTTTGATAATACGATTGACAAGAATTTGCGTCAATCGCTGAAATAAAAAATCCCCGCGAAATTTGCGGGGATTTTTTATGCTTGTGTTTCGGACTTTACGCAACGAATTGCTTTTTTCTTTCGGCAAACTCGAGCTGCTGTTACACGACGCACCGCCTCAATAGCTCGCGCCTTTTTTCTTTTCAATTTTGTTCTGTGTGGCATATCTTCAATGTTCGCCAGCATCATACACAAGAATTGGATATGGGTCAAGAAAATAATCACTAAGTTGGTAATTAACTTACTAGACAAAACTTCGAAAAATCGATAAAACCTTAGTATATGAATATCACATCGCAAAAGGGGGATATTTTGAAAACAGAAGCTGATATTAGAGTTGTTGGCATTTATGAGGGTGAGGATTGGGAAAATGCCTTTATTTCACGCCTTGGAGAAGAAACAGGCGGAAAACTCAAGGTTAATGCCAGAAAACGTGAATTCGAAGGTAAAACAGGCCAAATCCTATCTTTTCCAGAGCTCTTGATTGTTGGTTTAGGAAAACAGGAAGCGCTTAGTAAATCACTAAGAGAAATTACCGGACTTGTCTATGGACACTTGCAAAATCTACCTGTCACTCATGTGGCACTAGAATTGTTCGGCGAAGATGACGACGCATACGACCCCCAAGCAACTGCTCAGGCAATGGCCGAAGCATTACTACTCGCTTCATACCAGTTTGACACTTACAAAAAACCAAAACGAAAAAATATTGTCGAAGAGATAATTCTTATCGCAGAGGACGGACGCGATGCACTAAAAGCTCAAAAGGGAATTGAAAAAGCAGAGATGATCATTGACGGAGTTACTGTCGCGCGCGATTTAGTAAATACTCCAGCGCAAGACATGAGTCCGATTCGCTTGGCGCAAACTGCGGAGAAGATTGCCAAGCTCTGCCCTGACATGCGTTTGCGAATTTTCAATCGTGAACAAATTGAAAAAAAGAACATGGGCGCATTTTTGGCAGTTGCCCAGGGGTCAGAATCTGAACCAAGACTTATCCATATTATTTATAAACCAGAAAAGGCCAAAAAAATTATTGCAATAGTTGGAAAAGGAATTACTTTTGACTCTGGCGGACTATCGCTTAAACCAGCTAACGCTATGCAAAGCATGAAATGTGACATGGCAGGCTCAGCTTCGGTACTTGGATTTTTTGCAACGATCGCTCGCATCAAACCAAATATTGAAATACACGGGATAATTGCCGCTACTGACAATATGCCTTCTGCCAAAGCAATGAAACCTGGCGACATCGTACGAGCGTCTAACAAAAAGACGATTGAAATTCTTAACACTGATGCCGAAGGCCGTTTAACTCTTGCTGATGCACTTGTTTATGCGCAAAAGCAAAATCCGGATTACATAATTGACCTGGCAACTTTAACTGGCGCTTGCGTTGTTGCTCTTGGTGAGGAAATTGCCGGAGTAATGAGCAATGACAGCGACCTTGCACACAGTCTAATATCGTCAGCTACGAGCATTGGTGAGGAGCTTTGGGAACTTCCACTATTTGCACGATATTCAAAGCTCATCGAGTCAGAAATTGCTGATTTACAAAATATTGCCACCACTCCATATGGTGGAACTCTAACCGCTGGCTTATTTCTTAAAGAATTTGTGGAAGATGATCAAAAATGGGCTCACATCGACATCGCCGGCCCAGCCTTTGCCGAGCGACCCCTCTCATCATACCTAGGCAAAGGCGCAACCGGCTACGGCGTCCGGACACTGGTAAAGTGGATTGAAAGCTTGTAAAATATAAGTACCTGAAAACAATAATAACAATCTTATGAGCGGAGAATCGAACAGACCCGGAGATCAACTCGTCATCGATGCCAAAAAAGGCAGAGCACTGTCAAAAGAAGAGGTCGTGGAAAACGACAAATCCCTAGATACTCTAAAGGAATTTGCTGAATCAAAAATTGATGCACGTGATATTGAATTTATAAACAAAAAATTTGAAGACCTTGTTACCCTCCAGCAACATAGTCAATCACTGTTAGATACAGGCAACCCTGCTGACAGCCCATTATTAAAGGCTTTATTTGAAGGCGCGAACGCGATCGCACGGGAAATTAATGGAGAATTATCAGCTCTCCGCAACCAAATTATTGACGATGCCATAGCTGAATATCCAGATAGAATAAGTGGAAATAGGGAAAGTATTGAATATGAATACTTGTATAGACAGGATCGTTCAGAAAGACTGCCTGAACCCTATAGAGAATTGAGCGACGCGGTTAACCAGGTTTTGAAAGAAAAATTCCCATTCGCAGATACGATAGGCTTAACTGGCGATGAAGATAAGATCATTATTGGACTAAAGCGTTGAAACCAGGTAATAATTATTTGAAAAAACCACCATTTGGTGGTTTTTTCTTGCGTTTCATGACAGGTGTGCTACAAATAGAAGGAACCAAGTGCCCCTTTTTGGGCAAGGAGGGCGTCGTGACGTCAGAACAGCCAAAGCGTATTTCGATACGTTTCTATAGTGAGGATCGTCAGAATGTTGAGGTCAACAACCCAAAGTCCATCGAAATTATCATGGGCAAGGGTCCTACTCAAGGCAAAGAAATCATTCTCAACACCAAGAGTGGTGAGATGAGAATCTACATCATGAGCGTCAGACGTGATGGTGACACGCTCATCATCAACTGCAGTGTATGTTGATGATGCAATCAAACTCGATCGTACCAATCATCATCCAACTCCGACCACCTGCCTTCCGCTCCACCTACCTGGAGCGGTTTATGCATCAAAAAGTGTGCGATCGCGTAAAAAGTTATTTTTATTCCTCCTCACGCTCACGACGCTCTTCCTCGGTTGTATTAAGTGCTTCATGCTCGGCTAAATCTCTTAATTGTTCGTCTGTATCCAATTCTTTAAAAACTGCCCGCAAAGCTTCTGAATCACGGAGAGCCCTTACCTCTTTGCGCACATCTTTTTCAATCAAGGTTCTTACACGCCTAAAAGCATCACGATCTGGCAGTCTCAAAGATTGAGTTGCAAGATAGACAGCTTGATATATATCAAAACTGTCTTTAAAAATCTTTGCTAAAGCAAATTCTACGCCTGACTTTATATAAGCCTCATATATTTCACGATCTTTTTGCTCTTGCGTTTCAAGAGGCCTGCTGTTTTTTTCAAAGTCCGACATATTAAACAATACTTATTTATCAACTAATTTATTGTCTTCCATTTTACAAATAACTCATTAGCTTTATGCCAATCCATATTTTTCCAAAATGCTTCAATGTATGCTTTTCGATCAGCGCCAAAGTCCATTTCGTTGGTTGTAAACGTCTCTGCTGTGCGTAAAGATCGAAGTTCACTAAAACTTTGATTACCAACAAGATCTTTTTGTCCTTTGGCAAATTCTGATAATCCCTCACGTACTTCATTTATTTTTGCAACGTATCCTGCGTAAAGCTTATCGTGATGAATTGATGTAGTTTTCTCAGAAATTCCATCAAGGTTTTTAATATCAGGATACTCCTTCTGCTTATATGGTATGGTATTTGGCATAAAATCAATTAGGAATTAACAATTAGCTATAGTATACTAATCATCAGTTTATCTTGCCAATTTATACAATTTCAGTAAAAATAGAACAAAACTAATATATGCAAATGAAAAAACAACATATCAACATTCTTTTGGGAATTGGCTTATTTATCATAATCATTGCTGGACTTTACGCAATCCGCGCTTGGCGCATGGCTAAAGTGAAGGAACTTATGCAAACTGCTGAGCTTCCTTACGGGCTTTTAGAGGAATCAGTTTCGTATGATGGTGACAATTACTTAATTCCACCCACACAAATTTACGACTCTGGAACAATTCTACCAGCGCTTGATAATCCAAAATTTGATACTGTTATCGAAGCTGATTCTTATTTAGCCGACGACGTTGAAGGAATTGACGTAGAAATAAACGGTGCCCACCGTTTTTATTCTTATCAAATTTTAAACTGGCACGAAGTTGTCAATGATTCTTTTGGAGGCAAGCAACTCGCAATCACTCACTGCGTATTTTGTAAAAGCTCTGCAGTTTACAATCGGGTGATTGACGGAAAAACAATCAACTTGCAAAACTCTGGAAAAATTTATAATAACAATCAATTACTAGAGTCAAACGACGGATCACTTTGGTTGCAACTTCGGGGGCTTGGTGTTTCGGGAAAATATATTAATCAGAAGCTCGACGGAGTCACTTTCCAGGTTGTAACTTGGCAAAATTGGAAAGAACATTATCCAAACGGTGAAGTGCTATCAAACGATACTGGATATGTTCGAGATTATGGCATGCATCCATATCAAAACTATGACACCGCCAAAACGATTTACTACCCAATGAACGTTGAATCAAAATACATGAGTGTAAAATGGGAAGTCGAGGGGCTAGCAATCAACAACGATGCCATTGCATTTTCAGACGACATTATGAAGGGAATGTATGTTGCCAACGAAGTGGTTGACAGCATGCCTATTACTGGATTTTGGAACTCAGACTTAGAAAGAACGCTTGTTTATTCGTCTGTAGTTGGTGATCAAACATTAACTTTTACTTTTGATTCTGGAACACAAACAATGACTGATGATCAAACAAGCTCAACTTGGGACTCTAACGGCAAAGCACTTTCTGGCGCGCTCTTTGGTACACAGCTTTCTCGCATACAAACAAAACCAAGTTTCTGGATGTGCTGGTATTCACAATATCCACAAACGCAAATTGCGTTTATTGATACAGAAACAGACCCTGAGTCTGACTCGACCGATCAGACAGAAGGCTCAACACTGCAAATAGACACCCAACAATCAGATGCAACAATTGAATAACAAATATCATCTTTACGTGGTAGCAACACCGATTGGTAATTTGGAGGATTGTTCCAATAGAATGATTGAGATTCTCAAAACTGTTGACTTGATTGCATGCGAAGATACACGCGTAACCAAAAAACTTCTTAATCATTTTGGAATTGGAACTCCTGTTACAACTTATCACCAACACTCAAGTGATAGCATAGAGGCAAATATTGTTGAAAAAATAAAATCAGGTATGTCAGTCGCTCTTGTTACCGACGCTGGCACTCCTGGCATATCCGACCCGGGTGGAAAGCTTGTAGAGGCTTGTGTGCAAGCAGGTATTGAAGTTTCTCCAATCCCAGGACCATCGGCTATTATTACAGCATTAAGTGCCTCCGGATTTCCGACTGATCGGTTTTGTTTTCTTGGATTTCCACCAAACAAAAAAGGACGGTTAACATATTTTAAAAATCTTGCAGAGATTGATGGTACGGTCGTATTTTATGAATCAACCCACAGAATTGAAAAAACATTGCAACAAGTTCCACAAGACCGACGAATGGTTGTAGGTAGGGAACTAACAAAAATGCACGAACACATTTATCGAGGTACAGCCCAAGAAATCATCACTCAGCTTGCCAACACATCATCCAAAGGCGAATTTGTTATCGTCTTAGCACCAAGAAGGAAATAACAAACTACCGATAACTAACTCTCCATCTCGACGCCTAGAAGAGATCCTCTCGAGAAGATCCCCCTGCCTGCCGGCAGGCAGGTCCTAACGTCGGGATGGGAAAAGAACCACCATTATGACCCCCTATTACATCACCACCACACTTCCTTATGTAAATGCCGATCCTCATATCGGGTTTGCTCTTGAGATTATTCAGGCCGACGCGCTGGCTCGATATCATCGATCTCATGGATTTGAAGTTCTATTTAATACTGGAACTGATGAACATGGACAAAAGATTTATGAAAAGGCTATCAAAGAAGGAAAAGATACACAGGAATATGTTGATGAATATGCTACAAAATTTGATCGACTTAAAGAGTCGCTAAATCTCACATATACAAACTTCATCCGAACAAGTGATCCAAATCATAAAAAAGCCGCTCAGGAATTTTGGAATCGCTGTTTGGCCAATGGCGACATCTATAAGGATCAATATCAAACAAAATATTGCGTTGGCTGTGAACTGGAAAAATCAGATTCAGAGCTTGTCGATGGAAAGTGTCCGGTACATCCAAATCTTGAACTAGAAACACGGGACGAAGAAAATTACTTTTTTGCTTTTTCAAAATATCAAAAACCCCTTCAGGATTTGTATACATCAAATCCTGATTTTGTTATTCCAAATTATCGTTTTAACGAGATAAAGAGTTTTGTTGACGCTGGACTAAATGACTTTAGTATCTCGCGTATCAAAGAAAAAATGCCTTGGGGCGTGCCGGTTCCTGGAGACGAAGATCATGTCATGTATGTGTGGTTTGATGCGCTTGTTAATTATATTTCGACCTTGGGTTGGCCAAATGAGGAAGGGGATTTTAAAAAATTCTGGCCAGCAGTTCAGGTCGCCGGTAAAGACAACGTCAGACAACAATCAGCTATGTGGCAAGCAATGCTTTTGTCCGCTGGCATTGAACCATCAAAACAAATATTTATTCATGGATTTATAACGTCAGGCGGACAAAAGATGAGCAAGAGCTTGGGAAATGTGGTTGATCCGTTTGCGCTTGTTAACGAGTATGGCACCGATGCCGTACGCTATTATTTGCTACGCGAAATTCCGTCCCATGATGACGGTGACTATTCAGAACAAAGAATGGAAGAGCGATTTGCAGAACTCGCCAACCAGCTTGGCAATCTTGTTAGCCGAGTTGCGGCTATGAGTAATAAATACTTTGACGGCAAACTTGATGCGGTCGATCGTAATTGGTCAGAAGAAAACGCTAAGCTAGAGCTATGTATCAAAAATTACGACTTCAAAACTTATACTGATCAAGTTTTCCAAGTAGTGTCTGACGCTAACGAAATTATCGACAAGAAAGCGCCATTTAAACTTGTCAAAACCAACGAGGCTGGGGCAAAGAAAGTGTTGAGCGAACTAGCAGACATGATTCGATTCATCGGCCAGTCACTTCTGCCAATCATCCCAGAAGCAGCCCAGGAAATCTTAAATAGATACGAAGCCGACCAGATCGTCATCGGCGCCCCACTCTTCCCAAGACGAGATAATCAGGATTCAAAATAGTAAATCAAATTCCATTTCGACGAACGGAGTGAGGAGAAATCTTCTTGAGAAGATCCCTCCTGTCGTCGGGATGGGAAATAATGACTCTCCTCAACGCTTCTGACCCATTTAATCCATTCTCTCTATGACCCTCACACTTGCCGATTTAGCCTTACTCATTATTGCTGGACTTTTTATTATTTCTGGACTCTATTACGGATTTATACGCACCGTTGGTAGTTTAATTGGAATGGTGGGTGGAATATTTGTCGCTGTGTTTGCTATAGAGTGGTTAGATAGTGTGTGGGGGATTAGCAGTCACCCAATCCTGCAAATCGCACTATTTATAATAATCATGGGCTTTGCCAGCCAACTCATTGGCTGGATATTCGAACTCATTGACAGGGCTTACAAACTTTTAACGATAATTCCATTTCTCTCTAGCATCAACAAACTCCTTGGTGGAATAGTGGGCGCAATCGAAGCGTTTGTTGTACTTTCTGGAATTATCTACTACGCCACAACTTATTTATCAGACGGAGCCTTCAAATCAGCAATTCTCGACTCCCAGGTTGTAACCTGGCTCTCCTTTGCCAGCGGTTGGGTAGTCTGGATTGTGGGGTTGTTTGTCTAGATACTTACAAGTCCTATAGGACCTACATGACCTATGCAAAAATTTAACCTCATCGACACTCACTGTCATGTCAACTTCGCAGCCTATAAGGATGATATGGACGCTGTTATTCGGCGTTCTTTGGATGAGGGGATTGGGATGATTGCTGTGGGGACACAGTCTGATACTAGTCGACGAGCGATTGAGGTGGCGGAAAAGTACGATGGGGTTTGGGCCAGTATTGGACTTCATCCGTCGCATTTGCATAAACAAGAATTTCATGACGAAGGAGAATTAGATTCTGTAAAAACTCGCACCGAGGTTTTTGATCCAGAATTTTATCGTCAGCTCGTGTCCCACCCCAAGGTGGTGGCTATTGGTGAGTTTGGACTGGATTATTATCACATGCCAACAAACATTGATGCGACCCAGGTCCATCAAGATCAGATCAATGCTGTAAACCTACAAATAGATTTTGCCACTGAATTTAATAAACCAATTATTGTTCATTCTCGTGATGCTCACGATGATCAATTTAAGATTCTGCGACTAGCTGTTGAGGCGGGCAAACTTCCCAGGCGCGGGGTCGTGCATTGTTTCACTGGCACGCTTGAGGACGCAAAGCGCTACATCGATCTTGGGTTCATGATTTCGTTTACTGGAATTCTCACTTTCTCAAAAGAACTTCAAGCCATCGCCCGTGAACTTCCAATCGAATCAATCATGGTCGAGACTGATGCGCCATATTTGTCACCACCACCACATCGAGGCAAACGAAACGAACCATCATACGTTAAATTCATCACCCAGACTTTGGCTGACGCTAAAGGTTTAGAATACGATCAAGTCGCCCAACAAACTACAGAAAATGCCATAAAATTTTTCAGATTAACCATCTAGAACATGAAAAAGAATTTTGATGTTATTGTTATTGGTGGTGGGCCATCTGGGATGATGTCTGCCGGGAGGGCAGGCGAGCTTGGGGCTCAGGTTCTTTTGATTGAGAAAAATGATCATCTTGGAAAAAAATTAAGCCTCACGGGTGGGCGAAGATGTAACATTACCAATGCTGAAACTGACAATCGTGTTTTTTTGGAAAACTTTCCAGAGTCAAAGCAATTTCTTTTTTCACCGTTCTCGCAATTTAATGTCAAAGATACTTTTGAGTTTTTTGAAACCCTTAATCTTCCTTTAGTAATCGAGGACCGTAAACGGGCATTTCCAAAATCGCAAAAGGCAGATGACGTTCGTGACGCATTGGAAAAATACATGAAACAAACCGGAAATGTCGAGATATTACTTGAGACTGTTTTTAAATCCTTCAAAATAAAAGAAAACAGAATAGTCGGCATTACCACGTCATCCGGAACGTTCTTGGCAAATAAAATAGTCGTTGCAACTGGAGGGCTTGCGGTTCCTGCGACCGGATCAACAGGTGACGGTTTGTCTGCGTTAAATAAAATTGGCCATACGATCAAAGCTCCAAATCCAAACCTAGCTCCACTTTGTACAAACTCAAAGTGGATTCATGACCTTTCTGGTACAAGCGTTGATGATATTGGACTACGATTCATTCAAAAAAATAAAACTCAATTTAAAGTTCGCGGACGGATTCTTTTCACACACTTTGGCATCTCTGGCCCAATGGTCATCAACTCTGCCCACAAGGTTAAATGCTTACTTAAAAAAGGAGAGGTCGAAGCTTCAATTGATCTTTTTCCAGATTGCGACCTTGGCAGTCTTGATGCGTTTTTTATCAAACTATTTGATGAGCAAAAAAACAAAAAGCTAAAAAGTATACTCAACACGCTTTTGCAAAAAAGTCTGGTGGAAGCAATGCTAAACATGCTCGAGTCAGACATGAACGACATGCAAGCACATTCAATAACAAAACAACAAAGAAAGTCTCTTGTTCAAATCGTAAAAGATCTACGCTTTCCGATTCAAGGAACAATGGGACTGGAATGGTCGATCGTGGCTGACGGGGGAGTGGATCCTAAAGAAATTGATTTTAAAACCATGGCATCACGCCTACATCCAAATATATATCTGACTGGTGATATTATCGACATCAATCGACCTTCAGGCGGATTCTCACTGCAACTCTGCTGGACAACGGGTTTTGTAGCCGGCACACACTCTGCAAAAAAAACAAAGCTAATTAAACATCGCTAATATAAGGAAAGTTATCCACAGGTAACCAATTTTTACTTGACAAAGCGCGCAATTGGAATATGCTTATTATGTTAGGAGAAAAAAGCGAAGCTTGAGCATCTGATTATAAACAGAAAGGCTCACAGCAGCCGAGTTTTAACCGGCACCCGCATTTTAAGCGGATCGCAAGAAAACACCCCCACACCTATTTACAGCTAACTTTTGTACAGTTTGATGTAGGTAGACAATTACTTCATCGTTATCTAGTAAAGAGATGATGTAAATAGGTGTGGGGGTTTTTCGTATTCCAAACAATTTAAGTTTGACACGAATATAAAATATTTAGGGCGTAAGGTACAAAAACGGGGGCCTAAAAAGCCTATTTAATATAGAATATTAGCGCAGAAATGCGTGTTTTTTATTTTTGTGATTAACTTCAGGGTAAATATGAATAAAAAAAAGACGTGTTTGTCCACTCTGTAAATCGAGTAAAACAATAAAAAAAGGTATCAAGAGAGGATTACAGTCCTACCTTTGCAAGGAGTGCAGACATAAGTTTACAAATTCTAAAAGGGCAAAATTTATTAGAGGTAAACACCTTTGGAAGAATTATGTTTTTGGTAAGCAAACAATACAACAATTGTCAGTCAATTATTCTACAGATAGGCGTGTTATCCGCGAACAACTAAATTTATATGTTCCTCCTATAAAAATTCATAATCCACGCCCAGTTCATATAGTTGCCGACGGAACATATTTTGGAGAACGCAAAGAAGATACATCTTGGTGCACCATTGCTGTCCGAGATCCAATTAAACAAGAAGATCTTGTTTGGGTATTTACAAATACAGAAACAACTTATGTATATTGCTTACTTCGAGATGAACTCGAAGCGCTTGGTTATATAATTCTTTCTGTTACTTCAGATGGCTTTAAAGGCATTAAAACAGCCTTTTCTGGCATTCCTTGGCAAATGTGTCATGTGCATATGGAGAGAAGAGTTATTGAAGGAACAACAAGGAAACCTCAAACAGAAGCAGGGGAAGTGTTGCTTGCATTAACAAGGACATTGTTTAAGGGAACGAGTAATAAAGTATTTAATAGACGATTAAATCAATTCATCGCTAAATATAGAAACTTCCTTAATGAAAAAACGATCCACCCCGTTACAGGAGATTGGAGCTGGACTCATGAAGGTGTTAGATATGCATTAGGTGCACTTATCCGACAAAGACATAATTTATTTACATTTGAACAAAATAAAAATATCCCTAAGGATACAAATAGTATAGAAGGACATTTCACACATATGAAAAAGATGGTTGCAGTTCACGATGGTCTTTCCCGACCACATAAAGAGAAGGTTTTGCATTCAATATTACTTGCTTCAACCACTGCACCCAAAGTGGACAAACTTGATGAGATTTTATGAAAACCAGGCCCCCGTTTTTGTACCTTATGCCCAAAATCCGCGAGCTTTAGCGTCAAAACGCATGTGTCCAGCACCGGGTGCTGGACATTGATTGCAATATGACGGATTTATCTGCAATCGATGGATGCTGGACAAAACCTTGCATTTTTCACTATTTTTGTTATGATA
>JAHILS010000061.1 GCA_018896835.1 Patescibacteria group bacterium
AATATCAAAGTATTCTGCAACTGTTTGAATGATGTGCTTAGGAGAAACGGTTTTTTTAATGGTGTTAAGGTCAAAGCCGTCGATGATAGGAATTACTGTTTCCAAAGTAGCATCAATGTTTTTAAATTGGTGATAGGCAACAATTTTATTTAGTGCACCTTCCAGTTCACGAACGTTTGAGGCGATGTTGGCAGCGATGTGATGCAAAATATCTCTTGATAACTCAACACCCCTTTTTTGACACTTAATTTGCAGAATTGCTATGCGGGTTTCAAGGTCGGGTGCGCCAATGTCCACCAACATGCCCCACTCTAACCTTGATAATAAGCGTTTTTCCAAGGACGCTATTGCTTTTGGTGCTCTATCTGAAGAGATAACTATTTGTTTGTTGCTTTGGTGCAGGGTATTAAAAGTGTGGAAGAATTCCTCCTGAGTTCCCTCTTTTCCGGTTATAAATTGGATGTCATCAATGAGTAAAAGATCAACGTTTCTATAGCGATCCTTAAATTCTTTAGCATGACCAGAGCGAACTGACTGAATAAATTCATTAGTAAAGTGTTCACAGCTCGCATAGAGTATTTTAGCGTTTGGGTTTTTACGCTTCATTTCATGTCCAATGGCCTGTAGTAGGTGAGTTTTACCCAGCCCAACGTCGCCATAAACAAAAACTGGATTGTATGTGCCACCCGGGTGTGAGGCAACCGCCTGGGCGGCTGCGTAGGCAAGCTCGTTTTGCTTACCAACAACAAAAGTATCAAAAGTATAGTTTTTATTGAGAGTAAATGGTGAGTTGCATGGTTCCTGCTCCGAAGTTGTGAAGCCGAGGTTTGATGGGGTATCAATTCGAGTATCAAATTGTGGCTCGTCTTCGGTTGTTTGTTGTTTCTGTTCATCAAAAATAACAGCCTTGGGTTCAGTGGCGCGTGTTTCAACTTTATAAACAAGCGACCGCAAAGGCTGTTCTGTGATGTTTTGTAGGGCCAGTAAAATGTCTTTGTGATATTTTTTCTCCAGCCACGCTTTGGTAAAGGTGTTTGGGACTCCGACTGTAACCTCGTTTCCCTGAAAGTCTATAATAAATGTGCTTCGAAACCACGTTGTAAAATGGGCTTTGCTTAGCTTGAGTTCAAGCTCACCTAAGGTGGCTTGCCAAAGTTCGTGTGTATTCATAAAAGCAGGGGGTAAATGAAGTACTCAGGTCGACGTGTGAATAGTATATCAGATATCCACAGGCTTCAAGTGATGTCAAAGCTCTATGCCTGTGCTGTGGTTGTGGATATAGTGTTCAAAACTACCAAACTATCCCCCACCCCAGCATTTCATTGACAAAAATTGATTATAAATGTATGCTCTGTACACTTTAGATAATGAGCATATGCCTAAACGAACGTATCAACCAAAGAAGCGGCACCGTGCTCGAAAACACGGCTTTCGTGCTCGAATGAGTACCAAAGATGGACGCACAGTGCTAAAGCGCCGACGGGCAAAGGGTAGAAAGCGACTAACAGTCGCGGCCCGAATGTCCTAAAAAAGATCGCCTCGGCGATCTTTTTTCTTTCTTTTCCGTTTTTGCTTTAAACTTTATTCTTTCTACTTTATACTGATCCTATATGTTCAAGCAAAAGAATCGGCTTAAAAAACAAACAGAGGTACAGGAAGTTGTAAAAAAAGGAAAGAGTGTTTTTGATCCTGTTTGCGGAATTAGATTTTCAAAAAATAAACTAGCAGAAAGCAGGTTTGCTATTGTTGCTGGATTAAAGGTTAATAAAAGTGCGGTTAAAAGAAATCGAGTTCGTCGCCAGTATCGAGAGGTTATTAAACTGCATATTAATATGATAAAACCTGGATTTGATGTTGTTTTGTTTGTTTCCGCTCAGTCATTGGACTTGACCTATGCTCAAAAGGAGGAAAGATTGCTCGCGGTTCTTAAAAGGGCTGGTTTGTGGGCTTAATGAGTAAAATAATACGAAAAATAGCGGTTTTACCAATTATTTTGTATCAAAAAACCATGTCTCCTGACCATGGACCGATACGGATTTATTTTAAACACGGGTATTGTCGTTTTTATCCAACCTGTTCTGAGTATTCCAAGCAAGCAATTTTGAAATATGGAATTATTCGCGGAGGTTTAAAAGGAATATATCGAGTTTTGCGTTGTAATCCCTGGAATAAAGGCGGGATTGATATGCCATAAAGACTTATTGTTTTGTCATCCTTGAAGACCACCCAGGTCAGTTCCATCAGGTAATTCGATATGTTTTACGCGGCTGGAATGCCCGCGTTTTAAAATTACGGCGCTTTTAGAAAGTTTTAACTGTTTTGCTAGGAAATTAATAAGTTCAACGTTCGCCTTCCCATCAACCGGAGGCGCATTTAGATCGATTACCACTGTTGAAGAGTCAATCCAAGACCGAAAACCAGTCTTTTTTGCGTTTGGTTTAACATGAACTGTTAGAATCATATCAGTTGGGTGATGAGTTTTGTAATGATTCCCCATCCTGACAATAGTCATAGATCCTGAGCTTGCCGAAGGGGAGGGATCTTCTCGAACTTGATCGCATCGAGAAGATTTCTCACCCCGCCTCTGGCGGGGTTCGAAATGGAAGACGACCAGACCTCTACAAAGGGCGTGGCTTTTAGTAACTTTCTACTGCGTTTATTATCTTCTTTGCGGTTTCTACTACTTGGCCGGGGTTTTTGTGATGAGCCGTCTCATTACACAACATGATAGCAGAAGCACCGTCTAAACAAGAATTTGTAATATCCAAAATGTCAGATCGTGCTGGCAGGGCTTGTGAAAGCATGGAAGTTAATGTTCCGGTGGCGACAACGCAGTATTTTCCTGATCTTCTTACTTTTGATACTAAATATTTTTGCGTTAGACCCAATATTTCAAACGGTGTAGTTAGCGCCAAGTCTCCGCGAGCGATTATTATCCCATGCACCACGCCCAGGATTTCATCAATATTATCAATGCCCTCTTTTGATTCTATTTTTGCTAAAACCTGCGGATTCCAATCGTCGGAAGTGTATTTTTTAAGCTTTGAAATAAGTTCTTCAAGCATTGCCCTGGATTTTATAAATGAAAATGCAACAACATCAGGTTTGCTTTCTGGTAATTTTTCAAGCATTTCATCAATAAAAGGCACTATATGATTGAGTTTATCAGCCATGTCAGTGATTGAGATGACGCTTGACTGCACAAGTTCGCCCGCGTGGCATGATCTGGCAATGAATTCATTAGGACTATGGATGGCAATAACCTCAAACTGGAGATTACCGTCTTGCACAAAGAATTTTTCGCCAATTTTCAGGTTATCGGCCAGGTTTTCGGTTACAAAAGGAATATAAGCCAGCGGGTTAGAGCTAAGCGGGCCGTATAAAAATCTAAATTCCTGACCCTCACTGATATTAATTCTTTCCTGTGGAAATTGACCTAAGCGCAGTTTTGCTTCAGGTAAATCAACAATTAAGTCGATCTTTCGGTCAGAGGCATTGATTTGCTCACGAACATGCAACAATGTCTCAGCAATCTCATCTGCACCATCATGTGAACATTTTACGCGCAAAGCATCAACCCCGGCATCGATCATGGCCTGAACATGAGCCGGGTTATAAGGTTTTTTCCAAACTGTGGCAATTATTTGCATAATGAAGGGATTGTGAAGAGATTATTTGGAGAAGATGTTAAGGAGGTCCTTTGTTCCATTCCGACGGTAGTCATAGATCCTGAGCTTGTCGAAGGGGAGGAATCTTTTCGGTTTAGAGGTTAAAAAACAGTTGAAGGGAATTACGGAAGTGTATATCACCCATTTATTAGCAAATAAACAACAGGAGCAGTTCCTCCTGTTTCTATCATATTGTATCAAAAAAATAGGAAATAGATGAAACACATACGCCCCGGTCCACGGTGGACTGGGGCGTTTGACGATTGCGCGCACGAGGGCGCTAGCGAAAGCCGAGCGTGGTGTAGCAGTGGGCGCAGTCGTTGTCCTGAGGACGGCTCTGTTTTTGCGCGTCGGGGTGTTCGATGACAATCTGCGTCTCACCCGTGCCTTCGAGCAGGCCGGTGAGTGGCAGGCCCTCGGGCGTGAGGTGACGGTCGATGAAGTTCTCGGCGCCGTCGTCGGGCTCGGGCCAGCCGAAGAGGACGTTGTTGGGCACGAAGTGCAGGTCGCTCCGCTCCTCATCGATGTAGATCACCATCTTGAGCCCATCGGGTTTGATGGTGCGCACCTGGAAGCTCGGGTCGTCGCAGTCGGCCTTGCCGTTCACGAGCTCCTTGTCGAGGCAGGCCTCGAGCACGGTGTGGGTTTTGTTTTCCATGCGGGCTGAGCCTATTTTTTGACCCAGCGTGCATGAAAAAGCCACGAGCGCTGCGACGAGAAAGGATGTGGGAAGTATAAGTCTGTAGTCGTACACGGTGCCTCCGTGGTGTTGGCAGGCTCGGTAAAAGGTTGCCATAGAGTGAGGCGGAGGTCAAGAGGAAATCGAAAAATAAAAGAACCAGCTTTCGCCGGCTCTTATCTACATTCTAATTTCTACGTTCCATTATTTAACCATTTTTTCTCGCAGTAAGTCCAAGACTTTTTTGTTTGTCATTTGCATTTCGATGTAATTTCGATACTGCGGAGATTGGATATATGCTTTCTGATCCTTTTCTTCGTAATGGCTGGCAACGTGCTCTATTTCTTTATTTAATTCATCCTCGCTTACTTCTAACTTTTCAAGCTTGGCGATTTCTTTGAGGATAAGGGCTGCTTTTACGCGCATGACTGCACTTGGGGCAAAGTCGATTTTGATGTCAGCGTAAGTTTTTTTAATTGACTTGAGGTATTCTTCAAAGTCCATACCCTGGCTTTCAACCGAATGTTTCATTTCGCCAATCATCTTTTCGATTTCTTGGTTAAGGAGAATGTCAGGGATTTCTTCAAAGTTTGATTTTTTGGAAAGATGCTCTAGGATTTCTCTTTCCTGTCTGCGCTTTTCTTCAACCTCATTTTCCATGGCCAGATTTTCTATAAGCTTTTGTTCAAGTTCGTTGGCGTCCTTTAGACCAAGTTTTTTAGCAAATTCATCGTCAACGTCTGGAGTCTCAAGTTTAAAGATTTCTTTTAGCTCAACTGTAAAGTCGATTGGAGCGCCAGCTAAATGTTTTTGATAGTGGTCTTTGGGAAATTTTAATGTGAAGGTTCGGGTTTCGTCTTCCTTCATTCCTATAATCTCATCGATAAATCCTTCAATGTAGTAGGACTCGGAAGTGTAGATGCCGTGATTTTTACCTTCCCCACCCTCAACTACCACTCCATCTTTTTTCATGCCTAGGTTGACAACCGCCTTGTCGCCTTTTAGAAGTTCATAGCCTTTTGCTTGTCTAACTTCTTTGGTCTGCATGTTGGCTAAGTCTTTTTTGGCTTGATCGATGAGTTCCTTGGTTGGCTTTATGTCTTTCTTTTTTACAACTGGACTATTGTAATCGCCAAGTTTTTCGATTTTTGGCATAAGAGAAACAGTGACTGTAAAAACGAGATCGTTTCCTGGCGCCATAGTAACCATGTCAAAGTATGGTTGACCAACTGTTTCGATTTTTTCTTCAATTACAGCTTTGATAAATGCTTCTCGCACCAAGATTTCGGCAGTTTCTTCTAGAATTGCCATCTCGCCAATGCGAGTTTTCACTGATTCATAATCTGCTTTGCCTGGACGGAATCCAGGGATTTTTGATTGTTCAGAAATTCGTTGAGCCGCACTTTTCATGCCAACCTCAACTTCCAAAACTGGAATGGTTATTGTAAACACTACTTTATTTTTATCAGTACTCATTGTGTAAGCCATAGAAAAATATTCAATATAATCAAGTTTTTTACGCTCGGAGTATGGCGGATTTTGGCAAAAGTGTCAATGAATTGTTTTAAGTTGCGGGTGTCAGTAACCATCCCGAAAGCCGTCCGACGGCTGAGGCCTGTAAATCAACTATCGGACATCGCGTTGACCAAGGTGTTTTTCGTTATAAAAAGAGCCAGCTTTCGCCGGCTCTTTTTATAGGATGATAAATAATTTAGATAATGAGCGCCACGATCAATAGTGCGATAATGTTTACGATTTTGATCATTGGGTTAATGGCAGGGCCGGCAGTATCCTTGTAAGGGTCGCCAACAGTGTCGCCAGTAACAGCAGCGTCGTGGGCAAATGATTTCTTTCCGCCGTAGTTTCCAGCTTCAATGTATTTTTTGGCATTGTCCCAAGCTCCACCACCGGTAGTCATGGAAATTGCCAAGAACAAACCGGTCACGATTGATCCAATAAGAAGTCCGCCAAGTGCCTCTGGTCCCAAGATGAAACCAACGAGGATCGGTACGATTACTGGGATTAAGGCTGGTACAATCATTTGATTAAGCGCTGCCTTGGTAACAATATCCACACATGCGCCATACTCAGGCTTGGCTGTTCCTTCCATGATGCCTTTGATTTCTTTAAACTGTCGTCTAACTTCTTCCACAACTTTTCCTGCCGCTTTTCCCACTGCCTCCATGGCAAACGCTCCAAACAAATATGGCAAAAGTCCGCCGATTAGTAACCCAGCAATAACATATGGATTGGAAAGTGAGAAGGCAAAGTCTTTTCCTCTGGAGATTAATTCTTCAGTATAGCTGGCAAACAATACTGTTGCTGCCAAGCCGGCTGAAGCAATAGCATAACCTTTTGTGACTGCCTTGGTTGTATTACCAACAGCGTCCAACTCATCTGTTATTTCACGCACTTCACCGGAAAGTCCTGACATTTCCGCAATTCCGCCAGCATTGTCTGTAACTGGTCCATAAGCGTCAAGCGTAACAATCATACCAGCAAGTGAAAGCATGGACATGACA
>JAHILS010000092.1 GCA_018896835.1 Patescibacteria group bacterium
CGCCCCGGGGCTGACCGTCGGAACTGGGCTGGAGCGCGTGGGCATGGGCCTGGCGTTTCAGGGCACCTGGCGGGCCGAGCTCGGCGGGGAGCTGTCGGGACAGACCTGGGGCGGAAGCGCCCTGGTCTACGACCGCGACCTGCGCGGCCGTCCCAACCTGTCCGTGGGTGGCGGGATCGCGTACAACGCGACCCGCCTGGTGGATGACGACAGCGTCATCCGCTACGCCGCCACCGGCCCGGGGATCAGCCTCGTGGCCATGGGGCGCCCCGGCCGTTTCGATGGGGACCACGTCCACGGCCAGTGGGTCGTCCAGGCCACGATCTCGGCCACCCGAGTCTTCGCCTACGGGCAAGACTACGGGGTCGAGCCGGCGGTCAGCCTGAGCCTGGGCTTTGGCCCGGCCGTGGTCAGCTGGGCGCGCTAGGCCCAGCAACAACCTAATTTCCGTGGCAGGTCGCAACAACGACCAACCCCACCCCGCAACTAGCGTTGCGGCCTGCCACACCCTTTTCCTACTTCCTTACGTCCCCCGCGAGATCGAATCTCCGGGGGCGTTCGCTATTTATATGAAATATCATCATATTTCCCATCCCCTGGTTTAACCAGGGGATCCAGGTCTTGTTTTTTGCTTATTAACCGCGTAAATCAAGCATTATTTGCAAATTTGACACAGCTTTACTTGACATATTCCATAATTATTGCTAAGGTCCCATGTTCCTTAAATGGCTGGAAGGTAGGTTCATCTTGGCACCTGGAACGTTTAATGATAGACGTTTGAGGCGCTGAGATGATCGGTTTCATCCTCGGCTGACCATGCCCAAGCCCAAGGCGGGCATGGCTGGTCGAACCCACCCCTGGCGCGGAGGAATCCAATGCGCAAGATGTCCCTGGCGTCCCCCCTCGTCCTCGCGGCCCTCACGGGCTGCGGCGACATCACCCACAACTTCATCGACGACACCGGCGCCGACTTCTGCGACGCCGACGACATGGACTGCGACGGCGTCACCGATGGCTCGGACTCCGACGAGGTGATCGGCCCGATCGCCGACTATCCGGGTGAGGTCTGGTTCTCCACCGGCACGCTGAACTTTCCCTGGTTCGGCGAGGCCATGACCTTCGAGTGCCATGATCGCTGGGGTACGGACCTCGAGTTCGTGTGGGACTCGTTCATCTTCACCGACGACGACCAGACCTACCAGAACACCTGGCTCTACGGCCTGCTGGACGACCGCGCCACAGAGGGTGCCTGGCTGTGTGCCTTCACCCGCGAGGGCAAGTCCGTGCTGGACATGACCAAGGGGAACGATCCCCTGGTCTGGACGCCCAAGAGCGTCTGCATCCAGAAGATCAACACCGCCGGACTCTACGAGGAGCCCGGCAACAACTCCTGCGACGACGTCCACGTCTCCTGGTAGGCGCCCCCGGCCTACCGCGTCCTACGCCCCCGTGTGTACCGAGTACACCGGGGGCGTTCGCTATTAAGTTGAAAAATACAGACCACCCCTCACCCCTCCTTAGAAAGGAGGGGAATTGAGTTTTGCCTCGCCCCTCCCTCTAAGAAGGGGGAGTAAGAGGGGGTCTGTGTATTCGGGGCATTCGCATTTCCGGATAATAAGTCCTATAGGTCTTATATGACTTATAGGGCGTTATATTTTTTAGTTGAACAATTTGTGCAAATTAACCCACTTTGGGCCGATCGGCCCAAAGTGGGTTAATTTGGAAATTACTAGGAAGTAACAAGGCGCAAAAAATAGCAAAAAAGGCTAGTTTTAGTGCAATTAGTGTAATTGGCTATTGACAAAATAGCCAATTTATGTTATTCTTCTGTGTTGCTTGAATGGCAGACATTTAGCTCGAAAGAGCGATGTAAGCTGTTCACAACGCCGAGCCCCCTCACGGGGCGCTCGGCGCCCCTTTCAATGACAGAACAAGTCCACGCCCATGGCGGGCGTGGCAAATGGAGTGCGAGATGAATACCCACTACCTGATCCTCCTCGCCGGCATGATCGCCTGCGCCGACCCCACCACCGGTGGGGATCTCGACGACACCGGCATCACCAACCCCCGCGACAACCACGGCGGCCGTCCCGAAGGGGACGCCGACGCGGATTCCGACGCGGACAGCGACACGGACTCCGACGCCGACAGCGACGCGGATGCCGACTCCGATGCCGACAGCGACGCGGACGCCGACGCCGACTCCGATGCCGACGCCGACGCCGACTCCGACGCCGACTCCGACGCGGACAGCGACGCGGACACGGACGCCGATGCCGACACGGACGTCATCGAGTTCTGTACGTCCTACCTGCAGTCGTACGACAGCCTGTCGCTCTGGCTGATCAGCTACGACCACAGCGGCAGGCAGCTCGACTACGCGTGGGGCAACGGATCCCCGGCCGGCACCAACTCCAACTCGAATCGCGTCTGCGGTGAGGTGGAGATCGATGCCGTCGGTGGCACCGTGAAGATCCAGGCCGAGCTCGTGGATGACGGGGCGTACTCCTACGCCGCGTACAACAACTGGTGCGAGTCCATCGAGTGGCTCCCCAGTTCCACGACCTTCGATGGCATCGTCATCACCAACGACATCACCACCCTCACCTGGGACGGGGGTACGAACCCGGACTGTGACGAGGGCGGCGACGGCTGGTACCAATACACCAGCTACTAGTCGCCCAGAGGTTCTAGGCCTCTGCGTCCACAACAACTCGGCAGGTGCCTAGAACACCTGCCACAACCCCGCTCCTTCTTCCCTCAACTCACCCCCACGAAAGGAGGTGAAACTAACGCCCCGCTATTAGACATACTGTCGAACGCGGGGCGTTATTCGTTTTATTTGTAGTTCTCATATTTTCCACCCCGGCGACAGTTATAGATCCTGAGCCTGTCGAGGGGGAGGGGCCTTTCTAGTATTTTAGAAGATCCCTCGCTACGCTCGGGATGGGAATAAGCAAGTTTACAGACCACCCCTACCCCTAATAAAGCCCGGCGGAGCCGGGTCCGGCTTCGCCGGAGAGGGGACTTTTGTTTCGCTTCTCCCCCTTTCTAAGGGGGAGGCAGAGGGGGTCTATAAACTCGGAGTGGGCTGTGTATGTCGCTTGCATTGACATTTTTGTCAATATTTTGTATTCTCTTGCCATCGCAAGTTAAGCAAATATTAAATAATCAGGCCCGAGCGATGCTGATGCATTCTCCCATAATGCTGGATTCCCACTTTCGTGGGAATGGCAGATGAGTGGGCACATCAGTACGGACCGTAGAAACCCTTCGACAGGCTCAGGGTTATCCCTCCTGTTGTCGGTAAAAAGAAACTTATGCCAAACATACCTTCTTCCCAAGACCTACTCAAGGTCGGTGTCCACTTTGGTCACCGCACAGAGCGCTGGCATCCAAAAATGGAGCAGTACATATTTGGAACTCGCAAAGGAGTTCATATTATCGATGTTGAACAAACACGATCACAGTTGGAAAAAGCCCTTTCGTATGTGGAAGAGCTTGTCGCCCGTGGTGGTGTTATTTTATTTGCCAGCACAAAACCTCAGGCACAGGACCTGATTGCCAAGCATGCATTGGAGTGTGGTATGCCATATGTTAATGGCCGATGGCTTGGAGGCACACTAACCAACTACAAAGAAATTCAAAAGTTGGTTAAGCGCTATTTGGACTTGAAAGATAAGCGCGACAAAGGTGAGCTTAAGAAGTACACCAAGTTTGAACAAGTGCAATTTGATCGTGAGATCGATGACTTGGAAGAACGTATTGGTGGAATCACAACCATGACCAAGGTTCCACAAGCTATGTTAGTCCTTGATATGCGAGTTGATAAAACAGCAGTTACCGAAGCTCGAAATACTGGCGTAAAAGTAATTGCCATTTGTGACACTAACGTTAATCCAGACGACGCTGATTATCCAATCCCAGCCAATGACGATTCGATCGGATCGCTGATGCTTATTACCAGATTGTTCGCGGACGCTGTAAAGGCTGGAAAGGCTCGCGCAAAAACTGCGCCAACAACACCCGCCCAAAATAAAAAATAATTATTACCATGCTTATGTCTATTACTGCCCAAGATGTTCAAAAACTTCGTGCTTCCTGTAGTGTTGGAATGATGGAAGCAAAGAAAGCCTTAACAGAAGCTGGTGGCGATTTTGATAAAGCCGTCGAACTCTTGCGTAAACAAGGCTCGGCCAAAGCTGCTAAAAAAGCCGATCGCGAAATGAGCCAAGGACGTGTTCATTCCTATATTCACGGAGAGGGAAGAATTGGCGTGCTAGTAGAAATCTCATGTGAAACAGACTTTGTGGCGCGCAATGAAGCTTTTGTAGAATTTTGTAATGACGTGGCTATGCACACGGCAGCTATGAGTCCAATTTATCTTACCCGCGAAGAAATACCAGCCGAGATAATTGCCAAAGAAGTTGAAATAGTAAAGGAACAAAATGTTGGCAAGCCAGAGCAGGTGATGGAAAAGATTGTGGAAGGAAAATTGGAAAAGTATTACGAAGAGATGTGTTTGGTTGACCAGAAGTTTATTAAAGACGAAGACATGACAATTGCACAGCTTGTTGAAAGTAAAATTCTTTCCATCGGAGAAAACATTAAGATTAAAAGATTCTGCAGATTTGAGTTAGGTGTTTAACTATCTAATCACAGCATCTAATATATTCCCATCCCGAACGATAGTGAGGGATCTTCTAAGAGTTAGAAGACCCTTCCTATCGTCAGGGTGGGATTAGCCCGCTCTTATTACGCGGGTTTTGTGTTATAATTAAATTACTATGACACGAATCGCGATTAATGGTTTTGGTCGCATTGGCCGAGCGACACTCAAAGCCGGTTGGGGAAACCCAAAGTTTAATGTGGTGGCCATTAATGATTTGACTGATGCTAAAACTTTAGCACATCTGCTCAAGTACGACTCAGTCTATGGAAAATGGAAAGCAAAAGTTGAAGTAAAGGGAAACGCACTTATCATTGATGGGAAAAAAATTCCAATTTTAGCAGAGCGTGAACCATTAAAACTTCCTTGGAACAAAATGAAGGTTGACGTTGTGATTGAATCAACTGGATTTTTTACAACTTTTGAGCAAGCTTCTATGCATATTTCGGCTGGTGCGAAGCGTGTAATAATCTCTGCTCCTGCCAAAGGTGGTAATGTTCCAACAAATGTAATTGGAGTAAACGATAAAGAAATAAAAAAAGGAAAAGCAAAGGTTATTAACAATGCATCGTGTACAACAAATTGCGTAGCACCAGTTACAGCTATCATGAATGAAGCATTTGGTGTGGAAAAAGCTATTTTGACAACAATCCATGCTATGACTTCCACGCAAAATATTGTTGATGGACCAAGCAAAGATTTGCGCCGGGCGCGCAGTGCATCATTAAACATGGTGCCAACAAGTACTGGGGCAGCGATCGCTGTTACCGAAACAATACCAGAATTAGCTGGGAAGTTTGATGGACTTTCGGTGCGTATTCCTTTAGCGATTGTTTCACTTTCTGACATCACTTTTGTTCTAAAAAAGAACGTTACCGTAGAAAGTGTGCATCAAGCTTTTAGAAAGGCTGTGAAAACATCACGATTTAAAAATATAGTTGGCATTACAGAAGAAGAGCTTGTTTCGTCAGATTTTATCGGCGACCCACATTCTGCCATTGTTGATTTTGGACTTACGCGCGTGGTGGACGGTAATTTAGTAAAAATTGTTGCTTGGTATGACAATGAGTGGGGATACGCACATCGCTTGTCTGAACTGGCAATTTCACTTTAACGCTTTATGCGTCAAAGAACACTATTTGGAATTTTAACAAATTCAACCAATCAGTTGTGGTTTTGCATTTCGTTAATTGTTTTGCGGGTTGTAGTGGGATTTTCTATTTTATTTTTTGGATTAGTACGAATTGCTGACTGGTCGGTTGTGAGTGATCTTTCAAAACAAGCGTTATTTCATGATTGGTTCCAACAAATTTTTGCCGGAAGTTTTTTGGAAGCCTTATTACCTTGGGTGATGGTTGTCTGTGGAGTTTGCTTAATTGGCGGAATGTTTGTCCGTCCGGCGTCAGCGATTTTGATAATTGTAAATTTATTTGTGTATGCCTGGATGTTTAATTCTGGTGTGTGGGTGAGTAACGAATTGTTATTGATTATTTGCTTGTTGGTATTTTTATCAGGTGGAGTTGGACATACACTAGGTCTTGATTATTTCCTTTATTCGTATGCCAAAGAGCGAACGTGGGTAACAAAAGTGTTAGTTGGATAATATGAAATTTCGCGCATTACAATTAGCAAAAATAAAAAAAGGCACGCGAATTTTAATGCGTGTTGATTGTAATGTGCCTGTGCAAAATCGTCATGTAGAAGCGCAGTCTGCTTGGAGGTTAGAGCAAACCCTCAGTGACATCGTTGCCTATCAAAAGCGCGGGGCGATAATTATTATTGCTGGACATCTTGGCAGACCAGACGGAGAAGTTAAACTTTCGTTGAGCTTGAAGCCAATAGCAAGGTGGTATGAGCAGAAATTAAATACTCGGGTTGAGTTAATTAAAGATCCAACGTCACTTTCTGCGGTTGATAAAATAAAGTCACTATTGCCAGGTTCGGTTGTGTTGCTGGAAAATCTTAGATTTTTTCCAGGTGAGGAAGCGAACGGTAGTAGATTTGCTAAAGCATTATCAAAATTGGCTGATGTTTATGTAAACAATGCGTTTGGTGTTTGTCATCGTAAGCATGCTTCTGTTTATGCAATAACAAAGTATTTGCCAGGTTATGCTGGATCGATTTTAATCAATGAAGCAGCAAAACTTGGCGCAAAGCGTAATCATCCTTTTGTTTTTATTCTTGGAGGAGTTAAGTTAGAAACAAAGATGCCAACTCTTTTACGTTTGGGAAAAGAAGCAGATACTATTTTAGTAGGTGGTGGAGTGGCCATTGCTATGTCGGCTACACAGCAAAAAAAAGTTTTGCAGATCAAAAATCAAAATTTCTCCCGTTCTGAACTCTCATTAGCCAAGCTGGCAATCAAAAAGTTTAAGAAAAAGTTAATCCTGCCAGTTGATTTTGTATGTGTAAGGGATAGGAAGACGCAGAACATTCTGTCTGGTCATGTTGTTACTACGGATCAGATTTTAGACGTTGGGTCCGCAACGATTAAGTTATTTGCTTCATCAATGAAAAGCGCAAAGACGATTGTTTTTAATGGTGCAATGGGTTCTTTGCAAAAAGGCGCACAAGCTGGAACAGAAGCTATTGCCAGGGGTTTACCAATTACAAACAAAAAGCAAGTTATTGTGGGAGGGGGGGATACAGTTGGATTTTTGCAAGGTAAAGAATTATTAAATCAT
The DNA here is from genome assembly GCA_018896835.1 of Patescibacteria group bacterium. Lineage (GTDB taxonomy): Bacteria > Patescibacteriota > Patescibacteriia > UBA9934 > UBA9934 > UBA9934. The sequence continues at coordinate 7,354 of JAHILS010000092.1, forward strand.
TTTTCATTCGTTTCCACTGGTGGCGGCGCTATGCTAGCTTTTTTAGCAGGCGAAAAATTACCAGGGCTTGAAGCGTTAAAAATAAAATAGTTTATGAAAGAACAAATTGATTATATCCACGCGCATGAAATTCTTGACTCACGTGGGAATCCAACGGTAAACGTAACAGTTGTTTTGAAAAACGGAACTCATGGATCCGCATCTGTCCCGTCGGGCGCTTCCACCGGAATTCATGAAGCTCTTGAACTTCGTGATAACGATCCTCATCGTTATGGCGGAAAAGGTGTTTTGGGTGCCGTTAAGAATGTTAATACTAAAATTTTTCAAACTATTCGTGGCATGGACGTAATGGATTTGCAACGCATTGATGACTCTATGAGAATTTTGGATGGCACAGTCAATAAGCATAGGCTGGGAGCTAATGCGATTTTGGGAGTTTCCATGGCTTGTGCTCACGCTGGGGCTCGACGCAGGAAGATTCCACTTTATCGTCATTTGCGAGAATTGTATGGATTTGGTTTTCCAACATATAAATTGCCAACGCCGTTGATGAACGTATTTAATGGTGGGCGTCATGCCAGCACTAATTTGGATATGCAAGAGTTCATTATTATTCCGCACGGCTTTACGAGATATTCACGCAAGTTACGAGCTGGAGTTGAGATTTATCATTCTTTAGGAGAAATTTTGCGAAAGGATCGATTAGATACTGATTTGGGAGACGAGGGTGGATATGCACCAAATGTTGGTAAAACAGAAGACGCGCTTGAGTATTTGAAAAAAGCAGTTATAAAATCAAAATATAAACTCGGTAAGCAGGTTGGATTTGGGATTGATGTGGCGGCTAGTGAATTTTATGACCCAAAGAAAGATAGGTATGTTCTCAAGACTGACCGCCGAAAGTTAAAAGCAAACGAGATGATCGAATTATATTCTGGCTGGACAAAAAAGTATCCGCTTATGTCGGTCGAAGATGGGCTTGATCAAGACGCCTGGGAGGATTGGAAGGTGATGACTAAAGAACTTGGTAGTAAGATGATGCTTATCGGAGACGATCTTTTTGTGACAAATCCTGAAAGAATTGAAAGAGGAATTAAAGAGAAGGTTGCCAATGCGGTTTTGATTAAAGTAAATCAAATTGGAACAATCTCAGAAACAATGCAGGCAATAGCACTGTCTCAGAAAAATAGATATAAGGTTGTCATCTCGCATCGATCAGGCGAGACAGCTGACACCACAATTGCGGACCTGGCAGTTGCTGTTAATGCGCAATATATTAAAACTGGAGCGCCATCACGATCAGAGCGACTAGTAAAATACAATCGATTATTAGAAATCGAGGAGGAGTTAACTATTCAGAAATAATTTATATGACAACAAAAAAGAAAAAAACAATTGCCATTATACTGTTTGTTTATCCAATTCCTCTTTTAATAATAACGCTTGTGATGTATGCAATTTTTGCATTTGTTGTAGCGGCAGTGGTTGGGTCAGGTAATGATTCACATTCAATTGTGATCATTGCTCAAATAGTTAATTTCTTGCTTGGTGCCTGTGGTATTTTGGCAGTTGCTGGGTTTTTTATAGGAATTCCTATTGGCGTGGTTTTGTACGTTGTAGCCCACAAACAAGAAAAGGCAGAAGGGACTGTCGCGCTAGAACAGAATTTTGCACAAGAGTCAGTAGTTGAGGATAAGTAAGACGAAGTTCAAGCTTAGAGTTGATGGTCATAGTGCCAGCCACTGGCGCGTTCCTGAAAAACTGATGAGATAGTTGCTGCCCGACAAAGAGCTCGGTTTCCGAATTTTTCCAAAATGCAATCTTGTGCACAAAGCGCAGATTGCATTTTTTGATCCTTAAGAAATAGAGAGACAGGTTTCTCTAAATTTGAAAATTGCGAAGTACTTATTCCAAGCAAACGGATTGGTTTGTTTATATCTCTAACTTTATTAAGTAATTGAGAGGCGTATTTATAAATCGATAGACCGTCATTGACTGAGTTTGTGAGCTTGATTCCAATATGATTGCTAGAAAAATCATTATATCGAACTAATAAAGAAATATGCCCAGCCTTGAATTTCATTTTTCTAAGTCGTAGTGCAACAGTGTCAGCGATAGACAAAAGATTAGTTTTTATTTCAGCATCAAATTCTAAGTCATGGGCAAATGTATACGAATGTCCAATAGACTTTGGATCTTCCTGCGAGTCGTTAACGCCGTCGTGTTCGATGCCTCTGGCAATGTTATATAACCACATGCCAGTTATTGGTTTAAATTCATGAACTAGTTTTTTCATGCTGGCCATTCGTAGCGTTTGAAAAGATGAGATCCCAATACTTTCTAAGTGTTTGATTGTTGCTCTGCCGATCCCGCAAACATCCTCCAGCGGTTTTTTATCCAGGTAACTGATGACCTCAGATGGTTGTACAATGGTAAGTCCATTTGGTTTTGTTTCTCCTGATGCAAGTTTGGCAATTGTTTTACTCGGACCAACTCCAATTGATACAGAACATAATTCACCGCACGCTTGGGCGATTTGATTACGAATTATTTGAGCTATTATAGTCGCTCCAAAATAATCTTGGGCAATGCTGGTGATGTCAGCGAAGGCTTCGTCAGTACTAAATTGCTCTATTTTATCGCTGTTTTCGCGTAATACACGGAGCATGCGATCGGTAATTTCGCTGTATTTGCGCATGTCGCCTGGCAATAGTATTAATTCGGGGCAAATACGCTTTGCTTCCATCACAGGCATCGGAGTTTTCACACCTAGACGTTTTGCCTCAATTGAGGCTGTGGCAACTATTGAACGTTTCATGTCTTTTATTCCACGCTTGCCAGTAATTGCAATTGGTTTCCCGCGCAAAAATGGATTAGCTTGTTGCTCAACAGAGGCGAAGAAAGAATTAAAATCAACATGTAGTATTATGGACATATAGTTAATTTTAGTCTGTGTAGAGTTCAACCAGACGCCATTCGAGATTTTGAGTATTTAGTCTTAGTTTCATGAAGTTCGCATCGTCGGATACCGAGAAATAGAAAATATGTTGGCCGTCTTCGTTTGTGTTATGTACAAGATTAACTTTTTTTATTTTGTACATTTGGTTATCCCAACAAACCGTATGTGGGCGGACGCGTTGATTTGTGAAATCAACAGATACATCGATTGGGTCATTGAGATATTGATGCATAAGGTTTATTGTTGGCAGGAGGATCTTTTAGAAGACTCCCGGCGGAGCCGGGCCAGGCTTCGCCTGGCTTCTGCGGTATCGTCAGGGTGGAAATTAGGAGTTAAAATAACTGATTATTGTAGATTTAGAGATGCGGTTGTAAGACGAAGAAATTGCTTTAATTTTCGCCGACTTATTTGAGTACGAATGTATTTACTTGCTTCGCGGGCTCGACGATCAAATTTTGATGGGAGGTAGGCAATGGTTGTTTTGTAATAACGCATGGTCGTGGTGGACATAGAATTTGAATTACGAGTTAGAATTAATTTTTGTTGTATTTGTATGGTTGGGTAAAAATTAGGTGTCAGCTATGCGAATACAAATAAGGCGCCGAGAGGAGGAGAACCGGCGCCTTATTCATTAATTTGTCCTGTGTTAGGACGGTTGGATCCCTACAACTGTCCTTAGTCAGGGAAAAGCCAGGGATCGGAATTGGTTTTTCACTGACAAAGAAAGAGGGGGATCTGGTTTTAAGGAACGATTATTTATTGAATTTTCTCATAACTGCTCGCACAATGCCTTGGATGTTTATGTCGCCTTTGACGATAATCGGGTCCATTGTGCTGTTTGCTGGTTGGAGTCGAATATGTTTTGCTTCGCGATAGAAACGCTTTAGCGTTGCGTACTGGTTGTCTAAGAGAGCTACGACAACATCTCCATTTTTTGGTGAAGGATTGCGTTCAATAACCACATAGTCGCCATCAAATATTCCATCTTCGATCATTGATCTTCCTTTAACTCGCAGAACATAGGAGTTTTCACTATCTACTATAAAGTCTGTTGGAACAGCAAATGCTTCATTTTCCTCCACGGCCTCAATCGGTTCTCCGGCAGTAATGAGTCCTGCCATTGGCAACATCACACTCATGATTGAAATTTCGTCTTCAACAAGTTCAATTGATCGTGCGCTTCCGTCATCGGCTGTGTTGATGATTCCTTTTTCGCAAAGCGCTTGAATGTGCTGGTAAACGGTTGATGGGGAAGCAAGGCCCATACCTTTGGCAATTTCCCGGTAAGACGGTGTGTAGCCATTTGTTTGCACAAAGTGTTCTATAAAGTCTAGAACCTCGCGTTGTTTTTTTGTTATCGGAGGTAGTTGCGACATAGTGTTCGTTTCATGTTTCTATTATAACCGAACAGAAACAGAACGCAAGCATTGGCTGTGGATAATTGACTATTTAGCTATTTTGTGATACAAATCAGTCTTGTTCTTTTTAATGCTTGCGGATTGGTTATAGCGAAAAGTAGCTTAATTATTAGGCTATTTCTCGCTATGACCACATGGGTCGTGGCTCCTCCTCGGACAGAGGAAACACCCTCATCTATCAGGTGGGGGAATGGCCGACTATCAGTCGGAAGGAGTAAGCGATGTCCAAGTACAACGTGTATGTTGAAGATGTCAGTGTAGAGGCGGTATTTAACATCCTTGGCGGCGTGGATGGGGCAAGACGCCTCCTCCGCGGTGAGTTGGTTGTTTCCGAACCAATCCGCCCGTGGTACGAGAAGGACGGCATCATCTACCTGTCCTCTCCGCTCATCGCCGACGGCACGACCGGCGCGGACTGGATCACCCGCTTGAAAGGCGCTGGCAAGTCGGTGAGCAGGTACGCCAAAAGCGTTCTGCGTTCTGTCGATTTCGTGCCCAGCCCCGCCGGCACGGTGTACCAAATCGCCATCCTCAAGGGTTCGCTCTTCGAGGACAGCGCGCGGATCACGGTCAACATCTGCGCCAAGGCAACTGAGCTTGGGTTCACGAAGCTCCATGCCGAGGTTGCCTGTCTCATCCGTGAGAAATTCTCGGATGATGATATTAAGGCGATGGGTCTCTGGCGGATCATTGCCATGCACGATCCCTTTGAGGATTCCGATGGCAGTCCGGACCTCCTTGGCGCTTGCCGCGATGACTTCGATTGTTCGCTTAACGCGTACTACGATAGGCCTGGCTTCAGGTGGTATAGCGAGGACGGCTTCGCCTTCCAGCAAGTATGATCTTTGGACTTTGAACCTTAGGGTTCTCTGTCCTTTGACCCTTTGTCCTTAGTCCTTCTTCGTTAATGGGCTCGGCTACGCCGAGCCCACGCGTCCGTCGTTCTCATGAACGGCGGGCGATTTGTTTTAAAAGGATCTTCTATTTTGTTTTTTGGATA
>JAHILS010000062.1 GCA_018896835.1 Patescibacteria group bacterium
ATGTTGAGAAAAGGCTTTCTAGAATCGAAAAGTTTACCGGAGGTTTTGAGCCATGCGACGTTGCTGTGGACGTTGGACGTACGACCACTGGTCAGCAAAAAGGCAAGATTTTTAGGGCAGAGTTTAACTTAACAATTCCAGGAACTCTATTGCGAGCAGAAGATGTTGAAGAGGATTTATATGCAGCAATCGACGAAGCAGTCGAGATTTTGTCTCGGCAGGTCAAAGAGTATAAGGATAAGATGAAGGGGTAGAGAAAGGCTGAAAGATTAAAGTAGAAAGTTGAAAGATTTGAGGCCGGCACTATGTGCCGGCCTTTTAGGAAGTTGAACTTCCTCAGGAGTTCGACTTCGAAGGACTCCCGAGTTATCCCCAACCGAGATCCGATCTCTGTCCACAATGGAGCCACTTATCCCCAACCGAGATCGGATCTCTATCCACAGGCTTGTGGGTGTGTTTGTTCAATCGTGTCAGTTAGCTTGAAAAAAACCTTCAAATAAGGCACACTGGGGACATTATGAACAAAGTTTTAACCAAGATTTTTGGCGATCCTAACGTCAAAATCCTTAAAATTCTTAAGTCAGACGCGCAAAAGGTTAATCAGTTTGAGGATGAAATATCCAAACTGACTGACGATCAGCTCAAAGACAAAACCCAGGAATTTAAAAAGCGCCTTGAGTCTGGCGCAACACTTGACGAGATTGGGCACGAAGCTTTCGCAGTAGTTCGCGAGTCTGCCAAGCGTACTTTGGGGCAACGCCACTATGACGTGCAAATTATGGGAGGAATGGCACTTCACCGAGGCATGATTGCGGAAATGCGCACTGGGGAAGGAAAAACTCTTACTTCCACTTCTGCAATTTATCTTAATGCTCTTGAAGGTAAAGGAGTCCATGTTGTTACTGTTAACGATTATTTGGCAAAACGCGACATGGTTTGGATGGGGCAGATTTTTTATAAACTAGGACTAATGGTCGGTTGCATTCAGCAAGAAGGTGGGTATTTATATGATGAAGATTTCAAAGCCCAAACCGAAGAGGAAAAGGCTTTAGAAGACCAGGAGCGCGATACAACCGGATCGTTTAAAGTGCAAATGGATTTTTTGCGACCAGCCCAGAGGGCTGACGCTTATACTGCTGACATTACTTATGGAACAAATAATCAATTTGGATTTGATTATTTGCGCGACAACATGGCCATGGATTTGAAACAAAAAGTTCAGCGTCCGCTTAACTATGCCATTGTTGACGAGGTTGACTCGATTTTAATCGACGAGGCTCGCACTCCGCTTATTATTTCTGCGCCGGCCGAAGAGTCAGCTGATTTGTACTATAAATTTGCCCAGATTGTTTTAGGACTGCAGGAGAACGTTGATTATAACCTAGACGAAAAACTCCGTGTGGCAACATTCTTGGAAGAAGGCATGAAGAAAATTGAACAAAGGTTAGGTATTGATAATCTTTATGGCGGTGGACTGGAGTTAGTTCATCATGCTGAGCAGGCTCTCAAAGCCCATGCATTGTTTCGAAAAGATAAGGATTATGTAGTGATGGACGGCGAGGTTAAAATCGTCGATGAGTTTACAGGACGAATTTTAGAAGGACGAAGGTATAGCGAAGGTTTGCATCAGGCCATCGAAGCCAAAGAAGGCGTTCAGATTAAGAATGAAAGTCGAACGCTTGCAACTATTACTTTCCAGAATTATTTCCGCATGTACAAAAAATTAGCTGGAATGACAGGAACAGCGGAAACTGAGGCTGAGGAATTTTCCAAAATTTACAATTTGGACGTGGCTGTCATTCCAACCAACAAACCAATTGATCGAAAAGATTTGGTTGATAAGATTTTTAAAACAGAAAAAGGTAAGTTTTTAGCTGTGGTGGAAGAGGTAAAACGATTGCGTGAAATCGGCCAGCCGATTTTGATTGGTACAGCTTCTATTGAAAAAAATGAGCTTTTGGATGAACTACTCATGAAGTCCGGGGTTCCGCACGAGACATTGAATGCTAAGAATCACGAGCGTGAGGCGCAGATTATTGCGCAGGCCGGAAAAAAGGGGTCTGTTACTTTGGCGACAAACATGGCTGGTCGTGGAGTCGATATTATTTTGGGAGGAAATCCTTCCACGAAAGATGATCAAAATAATGTCAAAGAACTTGGCGGATTGCACGTTATTGGCACAGAGCGACATGATGCCAGACGAATCGACAATCAGCTTCGTGGACGATCTGGTCGGCAAGGTGACCCGGGAAGCACTCAATTTTTTGTTTCTTTGGAAGATGATTTGATGCGCATTTTTGCCTCAGACAGAGTGCGCAAGATGATGGATACCTTCAACATCGATGAGAAAACTCCAATTGAAAGCAAGATGATTTCCAAGTCAATTGAAAAAGCACAGGAGCGGGTTGAGGGTCACCACTTTGATACTCGTAAACATGTGCTTGAGTATGACGACGTTTTAAATCGGCACCGAATGCATGTTTACAACTGGCGGGATAGAGTTTTGGAAAACGCTAAAGGCTCGGAAGAAGCGATTTTGGAAATGATTGAAGAAGAGGTGGAGCGTGTCATATTTTTCCATACTGAACCAAAGTCAAAGGTTGAAATTCCTGATCAGTTTAAAGATGAAAGTTCTCAGCAAAAAGGCAAAGAGGCAAATTGGGATCCAAAAGAGATTATTGAAAGTTTAACAACGATTTTGCCAGTAACGCCTGATTTTGTTCAAATTGTTAATGGTGAATTTAAGGAAAGGGAGAAGGATCAGCAGTTATTGGCTCAAAAGCGCACGATTGTCATTGAAGCTTTTATGGCTGTTGCCAGTGATAAGGTCAAGATGTTGAAGGACCACATCGCCAGTGAAGAAAAGTTTCATAAATTGCTTTGCAACGTGATGTTGCGCGCGAATGATAATTTATGGGTCGCACACTTGGATACCATGAGTTATTTAAGGCGATCAGTGGGATTGCAAGGTTATGGACAGCGTGATCCTTTGGTTGAGTATAAGCGAGAGGCATTTGGACTTTTTCAAGAGTTTCAGGCTGACGTTGCTCGTGAGGTTGTTTATAATATTTTTAAGGTTATTGAACAATCCGTAGCAGTAGAGCAGATTATTGCTGGAGCTCCAAGCTTGTTTGAAAAAGCAGGCTTAACTTTTTCCGGAGCGCAAAAAACAATGGTAAAAAAAGCGGCTGAAGCATTGCTCAAAGGCGTAGCTCAAAGTGCTGTGCGGGCAATTCCTAAGGTTGGGAGAAACGAGGAGTGTCCTTGTGGTAGCGGAAAGAAATACAAGAAATGCCACGGGGCCTAGTTATTAACAACAACCCTTGACCTTGGCTGGCGAAAGTGAGGTAATAAATAAGCAAATACTCCCTATGCTAAGTGCTGGGAGTGTTTTTGTGTAGTAGGTCAGGATAGGGAGTAGGTCTGGTTTGTCTTGTAGGGCTTGTGGGTCTTGTAATAAAAAAATATGAAAAAAATTTTAACAACGTCGGGTAACTATCGGGAACTGAAGTCGTTTCAGATGTCGACAATTATTTACGATTTCACAGTTGAGTTTTGTAATAAATATGTAAACGAATATCG
>JAHILS010000063.1 GCA_018896835.1 Patescibacteria group bacterium
ACGCAAATTCAGTTGATTTTAATATTGACCTAGAAATTGAAACCAAAACTGACAAAATGAGCCAGCCATTAACAGCTCATGCTGATATCGATGGACAATTTGATTCAGACAAGAACGGTTCCCTTGATTTATATGTTTGGTCAAACAACCAGCTTGATGAGTTTAATCAATATAATGGTTCAGCGATAATTACTGAAAATAAAATTTATTTTTCAGAAGCAGAAGGTGATTGGTATTTCACTAATAACAACATTTCGGCCGACGATCTGTCAGTCGAAGAGATTTCACAAACCGCGAGCAAGCTAAGTGACTTAATGCAGGAGATGCTTGATCAAGGATTGATTAAGTACAATCCAGAAGCGGTAGATTTTATAAATGGAAAACTTGCGCTGCGTTATGCTTACGAATTTGATATTGATAATTTTGAAGCGAATTTGGCCAGTGAAGGAAATCTATCAGTTGATAGCTTAGCTCGGATTCACGATGTTTTGAATAACGTAACCATCAGCGGAAACTTGTGGGTTGATACTGCAAAAATGCTTCCAGTGATGTTTACAGTGAATGTTGCTAGCAATCAAAGTCAGACTTCATACACAACCATAAAGCTTTCAGTTTTGTTTAACAGTTTTAATGAACCTGTGAAGGTTACAGTGCCAAAAACTGCGATTGACTTTGAAAGTTATGACGACAGCAAGACAGAGGACTTCATTATGTCTAGCTTGCAAAGCGTTAACACAAGTATCGATGCTGATGCGGATGGATTGACAGATCAAGACGAAATTACAATCTGGAATACAGATCCCTATATTTCAGACACAGACGGTGACGGTTATAAGGATGGAACAGAAGTAGTTAATGGTTACAATCCAAACGGAAAAGGTAAACTTGATTCTGACGGCGACGGCTTAAGCGATTACAATGAGATGACCATCCATTGGACTAATCGCTTTGATGCTGACTCTGACAACGACGGATACGATGACGGACTAGAGGTAGCCAATGGCTACGATCCAAACGGTCCTGGTCGATGGTAAAAATTTATCAAAAAAACACCCCCGCCATCGGCGGGGGTGTTTTAACTTAGATTGATCCCAGTAGAATATATCCAATAAAAAATAGTGTTCCGTCCACAATTGCGTGGCTAATCCAAGGAGTGAGTAGTGAGTTCGAGTATTTATAAAGATATGACCAAATTATGCCACCAATTCCAACGGCAATTCCAAAAAGAAGTGTCCAGGTGATTGGGAAAAATTGTGAAAGAATCACAAAGTGGTGTAATGAGAAAAATATTGCCCCGCAAAAAATTGCCATCTGTTTTGAAAAATAATTTGCAAGTCCACCTATAGCGTACCATCGCCAAAAGTATTCCTCAAACAATGAATGAATAATGCTAAGAGCTATAGCAAATAGAAGGTAATATGACGCAATACCAATATCGTCAACCTTGCGAGCGATGTTGACGGCGAGCGGTAGGAATTGAGATCGGAGTAAGTAGAAGGTTAGATAAATGAATCCGCTCATGATAATTCCGCTCACAAGACCGGTTAGAATTGCTCGAATGGGATGTTTTGCTATTTTGAAAGAAGGCAATGGAAAGGCCAATTGCATCAGCACAAGTGGCGCAAGAAACATAATCACTTTTGTTGCGCCATAGACTGGCTGTACCCACACAGCATTGGTTAAAAAGAAAAAGTAAAAAATACTTCCGACGAATTGAATAACAAGCGTTGCGAAAAATACATACATGAGACTGCGTTTAGAAATGTGAAAATTCATATAAGCGTATTATATCAAAAAGTTTGAATGTTAATTAGCCATTGATTAATTCTGTCATCTCGTGTTAGGCTTTTAATACATGAAAAAATATTTATTTTTGTTTATAGTAAGTTTGGTAGCATTAGGGTTTGGCTGTCAGCAAGCCGATATTGAAGAAACCGCACCAGAGCCAATCGTGTCTGAAGCAGAAGGTTTGCATGAAACCATTTATACTTCATTTGTAATTAATACGCATGATTGGTGTAACCCGGAATTAAGCATTGCTACCCTAAATCGAATTATCGATCTTCATGAAGAGTATGAATTGCCTGTCGACATTTATCTTGATGATCAAGTAGTCCAGATTTATGAACAGCAAGCTACAGATTTAATCGAGCGACTTAAGAGCTCGCCCTATGTTGCAGTTTCTTATCATCTCCGCCCGCCATATCCTTATTACGGAGAAATGGATTTTCTAGAATTGGATGATATGAGTAAGGACGCATTGACCGCGACAATTCTAAATTATGAAGAACACAGAATTGACTTATCAACAGGCGAATTATTAGAGGAGCCTGGTGGCTATCAATATTTAAAGGATTTGATTGGTTATGCGCCGTATATCGTAGGTTCGACTGGCAATAGCAATAAGGTACGTAAAGTACTTGTCGAGATTTATAAGGATAAAGGCGCTATATTCTCAGTCGCGAGGAATGAAGGTTATTCTGATTTTGGTGATAGTCAAGATGGTTTATGGTCAAGGCCAGAAGATTTTGAGGTGAAAGTTTATGAGCCTCGCGGGCATAAAGCCGGTGAAAAGTTCTTGCTTGATGCTATAGAGGAGGTTTCTAATTTACCAACCTCATTTGTTAATTTGAAATGGCACGAAAATAATTTTTATACATGGTTCACGCCATGGGGTGAGGTTTATTATACTGACCAAAATAAAACAGAGGCTCTTGAACCGCCATTTGATTTAAGCAAAGCAGGCGAAGGGAGTGAAATGAAAACAGCAGATGAGCAAGCAGAGCAGTGGTCGCGGTATGAGGAGTGTTTGATTTACGCGAAAAATCATTCAGAAATTTTTACTGTTATTAACGCTAGAGATTTAGCAACTATGGTGAAATAATAAAATAATATCCTATATTTTCATCTTTGTTTTCTGTTCCTCGCTCCACATTTCTATCGGAATCCATCGATTGTCGATTTGATTTTCATTTATAGCTTTTTGAAAAATTCGGATGAATTTAAAATAAATAGAGAACCAGGCGAGTGTAAGGAACGAAATCGATATTATCATTCCCTCAACCAACTCTGCTGTTGATACTTTTTCACTATTTAAAGCAATTAAAAAGCCAATGAATAAAATTCCAGCAAAAACACCTACAAACATCCAATGAAAAATAATTCCCAATTCAATATATCTACGTTGTCGATTGGTTAAATCAATATTGCCCCTTGAGTATTTTTGTCTATAATATCTTGCATAAGGCATGAACAGACGGCTATGGTGAAGGATAAAATAACTACGATGACATCCATAATAATTAATTATGTAGTTTCCAAATGTCGTTAATGAGAGAAGTAAGCCACAACAAACAAGCAAGGGCAAATCCGTTTGTTTATTTGCGAGAATTAATGCTAAGGCAATAATCAAAGTTGCACTTTCTGTAATGGCGAAATATAAATTTGATCTATTCATATGTTTATATTATATCAAAAAGCTTGGATGTTAATTAGTTTTATATTAGTCCTTGATCGGGACTGATCAATGCTTGATTAAAAAAACAAAAAACACTTTGCAAA
>JAHILS010000064.1 GCA_018896835.1 Patescibacteria group bacterium
ACTTATTGCCTTTGTGTTGGGAATTGTGGCTATGGTTGTGTCTGCACGTTATAATTATTTGTTTTTACGAAATTGGGGCAAGGCTTTGTATTTTTTGGGAATAATTCTTTTAATAGCTGTTCTTATTTTTGGGAAAGAGTTAAACGGAACAAAAGGCTGGTTTATCATTTCTGTAATTTCATTTCAACCTGTCGAGTTTGTGAAGTTGGCATTAGTTGTACAGTTTGCAAGATATTTTGGGGAACACGCTTCGCGCAGATTTGGCTGGAAGGAAATTATTGGTAGTGGACTATTATTAGCGTTTCCCTTTGTGTTGGTTATGATGCAACCAGATATGGGTAGTAGTGCATTGTTACTTGGAACACTTGGAGTCTTGTTATTTTTTGCTGGGCTTCGGTGGGCTCATGCTTTAGTGCTTTTAGGAGCCACAACTGTAGCTGGAATTTTAGGGTGGTTATTTTTGTTTGCTGATTATCAAAAGGAACGAATAATGGTTTTCATTAATCCAGAACTTGACCCGTTGGTTAGTGGATATAATGTTGCACAAGCAAAAATTGCTATTGGTTCAGGTGGGTTGTTTGGGAGAGGATTGGGGTTTGGGTCGCAAAGCCAACTGCAGTTTTTGCCAGAAAGCCAAACTGACTTTATTTTTTCAGTCATTGCTGAGGAATTAGGATTTATTGGCGTTTGTTTATTGCTCCTGGCTTGCACATTGGTTTTATGGCGAATTTTACGAGCAGCAAATTTAGCCAAAGATCATTTTACAAAGTTTCTTCTTTTAGGGATATTTGGTCTTTTCTTTGTGCAATACATGGTTAATATCGGAGTTAATCTGTCTCTTCTACCAACAACTGGGATTGCTTTACCTTTTGTTAGCTATGGCGGATCTTCATTGCTGATTTCATTATTACTCATCGGAATAGTACAAAGTATAACTGTTCGGCGCCGTCCCGCTGACGAAACTGGTTTGTCGGTTGAATAAAAGCAACTGCGTGTTAAATAAGGTTGGTTTATGTCCAGCACCGGGTGCTGGACATGTGTGTTTTTGTACGAGTATTAGCGGAGATAAAGTTATCCACTTGCGATTTTATTAAAGAAATGATAGCTCCGTAAGCTTTTATCTTTCAACTCACAGTTCTTTAAAAACAGAAGCGCACCCGGTCAAGAGCAGAGAGCCAGATGGCTTCTGCCCCGCGGGCGCGCGAGATGTCTACTTTTCGTTTTCGTTGATCGCCAAGATGCTGGCGAACATGACGGTCATCTTCTCGGTCTTGTATACTGGGTCGACGATGCTCTCCTCGATGCCGGCGGGACCGACGATGGTCATCATGGTGACGTATCCATCGGGGTGGCCGGCACACGGCGCGTTGTACTCGTCGAAGAACACGACGAGCGTGTCGGCCGGGAGGCCGAGTTGCTCGGGCTTGAGTTTGGCGCAGGTGCGCCAGTCGTCCACTCCGCCGTTCATCGAGTCGGTTCCTGCCATGAATATGACCATAGGCTTGCTGTGGTACCGAGCCGTGGCCTGGCTGAACAACTCGAGGATGGCGAATTTGCTCTCGTCTGGCTCTTCGAGCTCGTCGAGTCGCCTTTTCTCGTCGGTGACCTGTTCCTCGGTCACCGGCACGATGGCCGGCTCATCGGTCTTGACCGGCCCCTGCGCCTGGAAGGGGTTGCACCCGACGATGACCGCGACGAGGGCGAGACACTTCTTCATGATGTCCTCCTAGGACAACGAGGGCGCTGAAATAGCACCACTCTGTCGTGTCAACGACGGGCAAATATATCATAAAATCGATTTTTGTCAATCCTAAAAGGTCAAAAATTCGCTTATTTTAGTAAAGTTATGGTTTGAATATCATAGTGTTATTAGTCATTTATCATCTTTTACTGTATACTCCTCGTGCTTGACATTTATGCCGTGATAAGGTGAAATGTCGCAAAAATAACATATTCTTATGGCAGAAATAATAACAATAGAAGCGCAGTCACGAGATCTTACAGGTCGTAAGACAAACCAATTGCGTGCCAATAGCATTGTCCCAGTAGTTATGTATGGGTTTAAAACAGACCCAGTTTCACTACAAATTAGTCGAGGAGATTTTGTTCGAGCCTATAATAAGGCAGGAGAAAGTACAGTAGTTGAGTTGTCTGTGGATGGTGTTAAGCACCCAGTTCTTATTCAAGGTGTTCAATACGATGCGCTTACAGATGACGTCATTCATGTAGATTTTCGAAGAATTAACATGGATGAAAAGATCGAAACAGCAATTTCAATCAAACTAATTGGTGTTTCACCAGCAGTTAAAGACCTTGGCGGTACACTTGTTCACAGTTTAGAAGAAGTTCAAGTTCTGGCTTTACCAGCCGCACTTGTTCGAGAATTTATACTTGATGTTTCTGTACTGGCAAAATTTGATGATGTATTGCGAGTTAGCGATATTCAAGCACCAGCTGGAATCGAGATTTTAACAGACATGCAAGACACTATTGCCCTTATTCAGGAGCCAGTTTCAGAAGATGAGTTGAAGGCCCAGGAAGAAGAGGCAAAAGAATCAATCGAAGGCGTTGCTAAGAAAGAAGAAGAACTAGCCAAGGCAAAAGAAGCAGAAAAAACAAAAGAATAATATGAAAAACATCCGCGCATTTTTCAAGCGGGTGCAAAAGAAAGTCGAGCTAAGGAGGAAGCTCGCTTCTTTTGTATCCATCATTTCGCAAAAAGAGATTTTAATTGGTGTTGGAGCTTTGGTATCAGTCGGCTTAATCGTCGTACTGTCCATCGCCTTTACTATTAATCAGGACGTTGACGTGGTGGGTTGGTCCGAACAACAAGAAGACGTTATTCGCCATCCACTAACTGGTGAGATTTTGTCAGGTGAACTTAGTGAACTTCCGCAAGTGTTTGGTGTTATGGTAGAGAACTCGGCTGATGCTTGGCCGTTGTCTGGACTTGATCAAGCATTTCTTGTTATAGAAGCGCCGGTTGAAGCCAGCATTCCACGCTTTATTGCTTTTTTTAGTGAAGATCAGGCTGTGGATAAAATTGGCCCTGTCCGTTCTGCTCGGCCATATTACATAGATTGGAACGACGGACTTCAAGCAATATATGCTCACGTTGGCGGATCGCCAGAAGCTCTAGAGCTTATAAAAAATACATTTAATACTTTTGACCTCAATCAATTTTGGAACGCTGATTATTTTTACAGGCAGAACAGTACAAGGTATGCACCTCACAATGTGTACACTAGTTCGCAACTTCTTTCCCAGGCAATGGATGATCAGTTTGGTGATTTAGAAAACCCAGAATATGACTTGTGGAAGTTTGCTCCTGACGCTCCCACATCAAATCCAAAATCAATAACTATTGATTGGACTGAAGGAACAACCTATGACATAGGTTGGATGTATCAAGCACAAACAAATAATTACTTGCGCATGCAAGGATCGCGTACTATGAAAATGGAAGACGGAGCTGTGATAGAAGCCAACAACGTCGCCATCATTTCAACTGATATTCGAATAATCGATAATGAAGGCAGGCGAAGTATCGTGACAACTGGTGAGGGTGATGCCTT
This sequence comes from Patescibacteria group bacterium, assembly GCA_018896835.1. Taxonomy (GTDB): domain Bacteria; phylum Patescibacteriota; class Patescibacteriia; order UBA9934; family UBA9934; genus UBA9934. The sequence continues at coordinate 3,576 of JAHILS010000064.1, forward strand.
GATTGTGCAAAATGGCGAAGTGTTTTTGGCAAGATGGAAAAAGGATGATCACGATGATCGATTGAAGTTTTATACGTCCGACGGTTACGAAATTTCTTTCAACGCTGGAAAAACCTGGATTGAGATTGTCTCAAGTTTAAGTCAGGTCGAGGTCGAATAAGCTTGTTAGCACGAGAAAAATCCGCAGGCTTCAAACTAACCTGTGGACAGAGATCCGATCTCGGTTGTGGATAACTCGATGCTTGTGGTATCAGAGCTTTATTTTGACAATTCTGTTTTGACTGCTGATATCTTTAATTAGATCGATACTCGAGTTTGGAAAAAACTCGTTCACAAGATTTTTTATTGGCATTGCTTGTCGTGGGTCGATTTCTAGGTATATTTCTAGATTAGTAGGGAAGCGGTCGCGATGATCGTTTATTTGTTCAAGCAATTTATCGTAAAGATCAAGACCGTCCACACCACTGACAAGTGCGTGTTTTGGTTCGTATTCTTTGACATCAGGGTCAGAATTTTCCCATTGAGCTTGGGTTAAGTATGGGAGATTGGCAAGGATCATAACGTGTCCGTCCTTTGTTTCTTTAATGTTTTTTTGCAAATAAGGATCAAGTAATGAGCCGGTTAGAAATGAAATAAGATGTTCAACTTTGTAGAGTTTGGCATTAAATTTTGCAACTTGAATAGCCTTAGGGTCAATATCAATAGCAATAATCGGTTGTTGTAATTGGCATGCGAGCGTGACAGCAATGGCGCCAGAACCTGTCCCAATGTCTATAATCGTTGTTGCTTGAGTTATGTTTTCTAGTGCGTGTTCAATTAATGTTTCTGTTTCAGGGCGCGGCGTTAGAACAAATTGATTGACAAAGAAGTTGCGTCCAAAAAATTCTTTTTGTTGCAGTATCTGCGATATTGGTTCATGACGCGCTCGACGTTTAATAAAACGTAAATAGCGTTCAATGGTTTGATCTGACAATTCTTCTTCGGCGTGAGCAAATAAGTAAGAGTTTGATTTGTTTAAACAATTTGAAAGCAAAATTTGGGCGTCAAGCATGGGGTTCGCTTGCATTACTTGTTTTTCATGGGAAGTATCCTTGAGTTGTTGTCGTCCCCAATTAAGAGCCTCAAATATTGTCATGCTGTTTTTTCAAGTAGTGAGTCAATATTCCTGTCAGCCAGTTTTAATTGATCAATAATGTTGCTGATTTGGCCATCCAAAATTTCTGGCAAGTTATGCCAAGATTCTTTAATCCTGTGATCGGTAATGCGGTCTTGGGGGAAATTATAAGTTCTAATTTTTTCACTTCTGTCACCTGTTCCGATTTGACTTCTACGTTTTTCATCAAGCTCGGCGTGTTTTTTTTCTTGTTCAAAAGCGTAAACGCGGGCACGCATGACTTCCATTGCTTTGTCTTTATTTTGATGTTGTGATCGCTCGGTCTGACAGCTAACCATTATTCCAGTTGGAATGTGGATCATGCGGATGGCTGATTCGGTTTTGTTTACATGCTGTCCGCCAGCGCCTTGCGCAGTGGTTGTTTGAATATCTAAATCTTTTGGATCCAAATAAAATTCTTGTTCTTCCAACTTTGGCATAACAGCCACGGTAATTGTTGAGGTATGAACTCGTCCTTGTTTTTCGGTTTCTGGAACACGCTGTACCCGGTGTACGCCTGATTCATATTTCATGTCTCCATACGAGCCAATGCCTCTAACCTCAAAGATGATTTCTTTTAATCCACCAAGGTCGTTTTGACTTTGAGAAATAATCTCAACTTTTCTGCCTAAAATTTCCGCATATCGGCTGTACATGCGATAAAGGTCTGTGGCAAAAAGTCCAGCTTCGTCACCGCCGGCGCCGGCGCGGATTTCAACAATTGCATCATTGTCGTCAAGCGGATCTTTTGGAATGAGTGCTAATTCAAGTTTAAGTTCAGAGTCGGGGATGGCGATTTCTAGTTCATTGATTTCAGATTGAGCCAAGGCTTGGATTTCTTCATCGTCATCAGTAAGCGCGGTTTTTGCTTGTTCAAGATTGCGGTGAAGTTGGCTAATTTTTTGCGCTTGTTCCAAAATAAATTTAGCATTCATGTAGGCGCGGTTGGTATCTTTTAATTTTTTTTGATCACCAATAACGCTTGGATCTGCTAATTGCAATTCAAGTTTGGTAACTTCTGCTAAGTACCTTTCAATAACTGGGTCAATATTCATATGTGTATATAATACTTTATCAAGTAAATAAAAAACACCTTCTGTAAAGTAGGTGTTTTTTGATTATTTTACGCTTCGCTGGCTTTTGCTTTCTTTTCTGCTTTCTTTTTAGCACGAACTTCCTTCTTTTCTACCTTTGCTTTGTGGGTAAGTGCTTTGTCTGACTTTTTGCTTTCTTTTGCTTGGAATTTCTCTACGCGTCGAGCAGTATCAACAATTTTTTGCTTGCCAGTATAGAACGGGTGACAAAGTGAACAAAGCTCAATTTGAAACGTTTCCACAGTTGATCCCACTGTCATTACGTTGCCACAAGCGCAGGTAACGGTCGCGTTTTTATAATAGTTTGGATGTATTGCCTTTTTCATACGATTTAAAACATTTTTTACGTCGCAATGCTAGCATTTTGCTGATAATTTGTCAAAAATATTGTGGGTTTATGCTTTACAAGATGCCTGTTATTATGTAGGGTACGGTGTTCTGCGCTGATACTAGCGTGGTTCGAGCTCCTTCCCACAACGCATGGAGGACTTCCAAATGCGTTCCTTTCTGATCGCGATCATCGTTCTGGCCACCACTTCCTGCCTGCCCCCGGCCCCGCCGTGGGACTCGGGAGACGGTCCGGCCGTCAATGACACCGACACCGATGCGGATGCCGACACGGACGCGGACTCCGACACGGACGCGGACTCCGACACGGACGCGGACTCCGACACGGATGCCGACACGGATGCCGACACGGATGCCGACACGGATGCCGACACGGATGCCGACGCCGATACCGA
>JAHILS010000065.1 GCA_018896835.1 Patescibacteria group bacterium
GCGGGCGATGTTGAGTCTGACGGTTAGTGCGTCGGGTGATATGGCGGTAAAAATCAGTATTGAGCAACCAAGAATTAAAAGTGCTTGAGTAATGTATTTATTTTGCGTGATTGATCTAATTATGTGAACGCCAAGCGTAATTATCAAGATGGCGCTGACAATGAAAAACCAAAAGCCAAATAGTCGAGCTGGGGTGTAGGCATATTCTGCAACATACATCGACAGTCGTACCCAAGCTGAGATTAATAGTGCAGTAGTCTGAGCTAAGAGTGCGATCTCGGCAACGGCGACAAGTTTGGAATTGATTTTTACTCCATGAAAATGTCGCAATGTCAGGATTAAGAGCAAGACAAGAATGGCAACAACAGCCAGCTGATTAAACCCCGCGACCGCATACTGCGAATAGCTAATATCTGGAAAAGCTTCAAATGCATTTTGTCCGCCAAAGAGGTAAAAGCCTTGGAAGATAAGGAAGAATAAAAAGAGCGCGTTGCTTCCGATAAGAATGACAGCACTCTCGATGATTGAGTGACTGTTGGCAATTTTTGGAAGTGTAATATCAAGTCGCTTCCAAAACATTGAAGCCAAGATAAGTAAAAATACAAGAGTAAAAAATCCAATAATTATGACGTGGGCGATAAGATTAAAAGGGCCAAATATGCTTTCGAGCCACACCTGCACTGCTTGAGTTTTGTTTTGAAGCATTAAATCAGACGACAGGAAGAGTAAAAAGAAAATAATAAGAATTGGAATTGTGATAATAGCACCGCGCGCAATCGCTGATCCGTGTTCGCCAGTTTTTGGTATGCGGATGTCGCTGATAATTCCAAAACGAGTTAGAAGAGTTTGCATGCCATAACGCAGGGTATCCACTGCAATAGAGAGTGGGTGGTAGAAAATTCCATGATGCCCCCAAGCAAAAAGTACAAGAAAAGTATTAGCGCCAAGTAACCCGAGCATGCTAAGAGTTAGTCCAATTGTGGACGTCCAGATGACAAATGTGCCAGCAAATAAGAAGGCGAATGCGCCAGCGATTATGGTTTGTTTGGTGATTGTCAGCTTGGCGTGATACATGAGTCCAAAGAAAACGGCTAGTACTGCGATTTGCATTAAGAGTATGTTTAAGCCCATCTCGTTTGTTTTATAAACAAGGGCATCAAAAATAACGCCCAAAACTAGGGCGCAAAGAGTAACTTTTAAGGCTGAGTGTTTCATATGCAATTAGTATGGCATGAGTCATTTTTGCAGGCAAGCTTGGTTATATTGGCAAGTTTGATGGTTTTTCAATGTTACCGTTCTGATTATGGTAGAAAATGTTAGATTGCTGATGAATTTGAACTCTAGGCTTGAAGAGTATCGTCATTTATGGCATAATCCTTTTGCAAATATTAAATGGGCGAGTGGTGAAATTGGTATACACGCCAGTCTTAGGAACTGGTGCCGCAAGGTGTAAGGGTTCGAGTCCCTTCTCGCCCACCAAAAAAATCTGACATATTGTCAGATTTTTTTGTCCAAAGCGAACAGCGAGTTCTAATCTAACCATGTCCAGCACCGGGTGCTGGACATACTTGTTTTAGTGCGAAGGTTTGCGGTTTTTGAGTTATCCACTTGCATCGACGTTTGAAATCATGTAGCTTCATGCGAATTTGATGTTAATAGTATCCGCCCATGGCTTGGTGTTCGACATTTATTGGGTATTTTTGTATGCTGTTGTCAATATGAAAATCGTACTAATCCATGGCTATAAGGCTAGTTCAAAGACCAACTTTTTTTCTTGGTTAACAGATCAGCTTAAAAAACAAGGCCATGAAGTTGTTTGTCCTGACCTACCAAATCCAGAAGCGCCAGACCCGGACGAGTGGATCAAGACACTTTTAGAAGAGGTCGGACCGATTGATGAGGACACGGTTGTTGTCGGCCATAGTATTGGTGGCGCTATGGCTTTGCGATTTTTGGAAGCCTCGGAAATGTATTCCACCCCACACGCCTGCATCCTTATCTCTACTCCTTGGATGATTAAGAGCGAATTATTCCGTGGATTCTTTTTGTCAGAGCTTGATTTTGATGTGCTGATGTGGAAAGCATCAAAGTTCGTGGTGATTCACTCCAAAGACGACCCAAGCATTCCATTTGATCACGCCCAAAAATATGCAGAAGTACTGCATGCCAAGCTAATCGAGGCTGATGGTTGTGGACATTTTTTGGGAGAGCAATATCCGATTATATTATCCACAATTGAGGATTGTATTAAGGAACCGGTCGTCTACGCTCCAGGCGAGGGGATTGCTGACGAGTACGAAGGAGTTGAGTAGTTTTCTTGTCACCCTCAGCTTGACCCGTTTGACGGGTCCTGACCAAGGATCCAGCGATTTTTAATCAAAAACCGACCATATGGTCGGTTTTGTTGTCGGATAAGCTCGGACAGCATTCAACACGAAAAATTTGCTATAATTCGCGGTTAGAATTTAGCTGTGGATGAATCAAGAGTCTGCTTGTAAAAACTCGAGTATTCTATAGTTAGTTCCTTAACTTTAGAACTCAAGCCAAGGAGGCTGACATGCCAGAAATCGTGGTCATGTTCACGCCTCCGCACTACAAGGTGCAGGGCGTAGCAAAGATTTGGATGGGGCGAATCGATCGGGCGATCGATGTTGCTATCCAAAAGCATTGTCCGCTCATCGTTGCCGGCGACGCCAATGGTGGGCAGGATCTTGATACGTTCGTTATCCGTGCTCACCGTTCCTGCGTGCCTGCCGTCATCCGTGCATTTAACGGTGACGATAGGTCGCTGAAGAACACTCGTGGTGATGCGCGAGCGATCGTCCGTGTTATGAGCGAGATTCCGGCCATGGCATATGTTGACCAGATCACGATCGTGACCTGCTGGTATCACATGCCACGTTGTTGGATTGCCTTGCGCCAAGCGCTTGGTAACCGTCGGGTGCGCATCGCGTGTGCGCCCGTTTGGACCAAGTTCTGGCATGGCGTGACGGTTTTGCCAAACGAACTGTGTGGGTGCTTGGACTACTTGTTCGGGCGCTCGCAAAAGTCTCGTGGCAAGCCAATTGGCAAGCCTGACTTGGGTTCGTCGTAATCGTGTGGGTGGGTCTTCGGGCTCACCCTTTCACTGCTTAAAAGTGAGATACCCCCTCCAGCTCCCCCTTGGCAGGGGGAGAGGTCTAGTCTAATTCCCCTCTCCGGCGTAGCCGGACCCGGCTCCGCTGGGCTTTCCTAAGGGGGGGTTAGCCTGCAGTTCCGTAGCTCCAAAGGAGCGAAGGACTGGGGGTGGTTATATGAAAATATGAATAAATATATCAAACAACTCATCAAAGATAACTATTCAATTGGTGAGATAAGTGAGATTGATCGAATAAGTTCTGGTCTTATCCATGAAACTCATCGCATAAATACAAACAAAGGTTCTTGTATCTTGCAAAAACTTCATCCAAAATTATCTTCAATTGAGATTTTAGAGGATTTTGAGGCTGTGACAGAACATCTGGCGAAAGCAGGTCGAAATACACCGCGATTAATCAGAACTAAGAAAGGCGATCTTGCTACTCAAGATGATAATCAATGTTGGCGTATGCAAACTGCGCTTGATGGTGAAACGTTTGATAACGTTCCAGACGATCAGATAGCAAGCGAAGCAGGAAAGGCACTGGCTCAATTTCATAGTGCACTTGAGGATTTTGAAAAGCCATTCAAATCGAATTTTATTTTGCATGAAACTCAAAAAGAGCTTGATACTCTTGTGAAAAGTTTTTCAGGTGCGCCCGAAGCGCTTTTGTCTGACCAGATGTTGTTGACGAAAGACCTAATTGTCGACTCAATTCCTGGTCGCATCCTACCGCACAATCTTCCTGTTGGAGTTATTCATGGAGATCCAAAGATTTCTAATATTATCTTTCACGAGAATCACGCGCAGGCAATGATCGACCTTGATACTTGTCAGCGCGGATCTGTTCTTTTGGATTTGGGAGATGCATTTCGGGATTGGTGTGCAGTTGGTGAGGAAGGCGATCTAGTTTTTTCCATCGGCTTGTTTACGTCTGGTTGGCGCGGGTATCGATCGCATGCCAAAGGTCTCTGTACTGCAGAGGTTGGGTATGTACGGCAAGCTATAGAATTTATCACTTTAGAACTTTCCGCCAGATTTTTGGCTGACTATATTAATGACTCTTATTTTTCATGGGATAAATCAAAATATACTTGTCGTCGAGCACATAATCTTGCCCGCGCTCAAGGTCAGCTGTCACTTTTTAATGACATACAAAAAAAACAACAACAGATCCACGCGATCCTATCGTTGCCGGTTTGATAGTTATTCCAATCCCACTCACCTTTCCCATTTCGAACCCCGTTCGATATTTATGAGCCAGGCGAAGCCTGGTCAGGCTCCGCCGGAAAATCTTCTCGATTCGGTTGAAGTTAGAAGACTTCTCCTGGGCGTCGAAGTGGGGAAATTCGTTGCATCTTGGTAAGAATCTCCTAAGCGTATTGATCTTAATAATGATATTCCTTTCCATGGTTAATCGTACAAGCGCGGTAGAGTTGTTCTAGAAATATTAGATGCGCGAGATCGTGGGTGGTGGTCATGGGGGAGAGTGAAAGTCGTAAGTTGGCTTTGTTTTTTAGATTGTCAGACAGGCCTTTGGCTCCGCCAAGAATTACGGCTATGTGCTGACCCTTGTCTTCTAGAGTTTTTACTTTTGACGCAAATACGTGCGAGCCCATTGTCTGGCCAAACTCATCAAGCACGATTAGATAAGAGTCGCTCGGGATGCGAGATTCTATATCCTCATCAGACTTTAAAATCCGATGCTCAAATTTAACATAAGCCTTAAGTGGCTTTAAAAGCTCATTTCGAATCTCATCAAACCCACCCTTAGGAAGGTCACCGATTGTGTAGAAGTCCAGGTAGATCATATAGACGAGTATAATCTCGGTCCATGTTCGAGACAAGGACGCGTTATGCTTATCCACTTTTATTGGAAATATATAGCCTTGACAGGCTTTGGGGCCTGTTGTACTATGCCCGAGCAATTTGAAAAATACTACTGCGCTTGTCTCCCGACGGCCCCCAAAGCCGAAGAGACTTCAGCGAGTAAGTTCGGAATAAAGTTCGGGAAACTTATTCAAAACTGAAAAAAGCGTGAGAAGTGGGATCACAGTTGTATTTGATCTCGCCTCACAATGGCGAGTATTTTGTTTGCCAAGCTTGGCTTGGCGTCAGAGATAGAGTGCTAGGAAGCATTTCTCCCTGATCTTTCACAATTGAACAAACGAGAAAAGAACGAGAAATAAAAAACAAGAATTAAAGATAAAGTCTTTAACTAAACGTCTTGAGTGAGTGGAGGGCTACTCAAGGGTGTATGGTGGATGGCTTGACGAAACATGCTGATGAAGGACGTAGCAGTCTGCGATAAGCTTCGGTGAGGTGACAAGCAACCTTTGACCCGAAGATGTCCGAATGGGGAAACCCGGCTGGGGTAATGCCCAGTCACTGTGCGCTAAATACATAGGCGTACGGAAGGCACCCAGGGAAGTGAAACATCTCAGTACCTGGTGGAAAAGAAAAGAATGAGTACTATTCTCATCTCGACGCTCGACTGGTTCGAGGTTCGAGATGATGAATAGCTGCTTACATTCCCAAAGTAGTGGCGAGCGAAATGGGAACAGCCCAAACCGATTAAGTGAAATACGCTGAAGTATCTCTTCGGAGATGCGGATGCGATATGAAAGGTAACAGCCGTTGCTTAGTCGGTGTTGCAAGCGCAAACGTGCATAACTGTTAGTATGCGGTGCGATTAATGGTCTCTAGTGAAATCTTCTGGAAAGAAGAACCAAAGAAGGTGATAGTCCTGTACGCGAAAGAGATTATTGACACACGGTTTGATTGCTTAAGTACGGCGGGACACGTGAAATCCTGTCGGAATCTACCACGACTATGTGGTAAGGCTAAATACATGTTTTGATCGATAGCGTACGAGTACCGTGAGGGAAAGCTGAAAAGAACCCCGGGAGGGGAGTGAAATAGAATCTGAAACCATATACCTACAAAGAGTCGGAGCTCTGCCTTCGGGCGGGGTGACGGCGTTCCTATTGAAGAATGAGCCAACGAGTTCGTATCTGTTGCAGGTTAAGTCCTTCGGGACGGAGCCAAAGTGAAAGCGAGCCTTAACGGGCGCTAGTAGCAGGTATGAGACCCGAAACCGAGCGACCTAACCATGGCCAGGGTGAAGCCAGTGTAAAAGCTGGTGGAGGCCCGAACCCACGTGCTGTGCAAAACACGGGGATGAGCTGTGGCTAGCGGAGAAATTCCAATCGAGCTCGGTAATAGCTGGTTCTCCTCGAAATATGTTTTGGCATAGCGTCGGATTTAGTTTACTAGGGGTAGAGCACTGATTGGGGTTGACGCCTTCGGGTAGTCGCCCTATCCAAACTCCGAATACTAGTAAATATACCGGCAGTCAGACCATGGGGGCGAAGCTCCATTGGTCAAAAGGGAAAGAACCCTGATCTCAAGCTAAGGTCCCAAAGTTATTACTAAGTGTAAAAGGTGGTAGGGAGACTTATACAACCAGGAGGTTGGCTTAGAAGCAGCCATCCTTTAAAGATAGCGTAACAGCTCACTGGTCAAGTTTCCCCGCGCCGAAAATATACCGGGGCTAAGTAATACACCGAAGCTGAGGGTGCAATTCTCCTACGGGAGAGTTGTGCGGTAGAGGAGCATTCCTATTGCGCTGAAGTCAAATCGTAAGGTTTGGTGGAGCGATGGGAAGTGAGAATGTTGGCATGAGTAACCGCAATCCCGGTGAAAGCCCGGGACGCCGCAAACCTAAGGTTTCCTTGGCAATGACAATATCGAAATATCAATATA
>JAHILS010000086.1 GCA_018896835.1 Patescibacteria group bacterium
AGAAAAGGTTTTCAGAGAATTATCCGGGTCTCCCGCCGCTACTCTTTACAAAGGAGAAAGAAATTTCTTTGGTGACTTGCAGGGAAAGTATACTTTATTGTATCGTTTAAGTGATTTATCTGCTGAGTTTAACACTGATCTTCAACATCCAGGGTCAGGTCGGCCTACAGTAAGGACAGGGAGTATCACGGCGCATGCTCAAGGAAAAGATTATATGGATCGGCCCGCTCACTCGATCTTTGGTATCTCTCCCTTTTTTTTCTGGCCCCACGAAAGTGCTGAACAACCACCCCGATTCCCTGTTTTAGATCTTGTCCCTGCAGGAAAAACAATAGAAAGAAACTTCGCTAACTCAAAAACATACATTACTTACTACCAAGAAAAAGCTTTATCTATTGGTAGTGACTACTTTGGTTATGATTGGGCAACCCTTATGGAGAAAAGTTGGCCCGTTATGTACAAAGAAATGCAAAAAAATGGTGGCACCTATTATTTAAAAACTCAAGCCGGAGAGATGGCTCAACTTGTTTCTTTTGCGCCGGCTACCTTGATGGGTTTTGGAGATGATGAAGAGGTGGTAGTCAGAAACATAGAAACTTTCCAAGACAATTTACCAAAACTCCCCCTAAAAGATCTCTTGGTAACTGTCTCTGACATGCGGTGGAAAATGGAGTTTTTAGGTTTAGGGCCGGAAAGTTTATCGATTTTAAATGAGCGACTGAAGGAATCAGCGGTCAAGGATATGATAGGATGGACGCAATATGAGAAATAGTGGGTAATTTTATTTGGCGAAAAAAGCAACGGCAGTTACAGTGTTTTGGTTTTTAGGGCAGAACCGATCGATGAGGCCGTACCGAGTGTTAGTAAGGTTAAGCTTACGGATATCAGCGAAGCAACTTTTGACCAAAAACCTGATTTTTTTCGCTAAAGAATTACGCTTAACCTTAGTTTTTTAGCTTCAGTTTTGGTTGTTATGCTTGACAATTAGTTTAAAATAGTTAAAAATAGTAAAGTATGTCCGATTTACCCGCTTTAGAACTGCAACCACAAATTGAAGCTGCCCTTCCTAGAGTTCAACGCTCCATTGCAGAGCGTTTGAAACTTCTTCCAAATGTTGATGCAGAGGCTGATGAACAAGGACATCTTCAAGTAACTCATCAAAAAAGAATTGACTCTGTAACTTTCGGGGTTGCTAATAAGAAAGGTCAAGGGAGTCAATCAAAAGGACAAATGTTTAAAGAAGAAGTTCAGGTTGGTCAAGCTCATGTTTTTGCTGTTGCTCAATTACTGCGCGATTATCTTGAAAATCCTTCATCTTATATCACCTCAACTAAGTCGGGTTGGGAAGCTAAAAGTAATGAAGTTTTGTTTAGAACTTTAGGTCAAATAGATTATCGAAGTGCAACCGAATATGGAGGAAGGGATTGGGATCGCACTACACGCAAAGGTCTGCCTTTGCCGGTGGTTGAGGCTGTTGCCGCAGCGACGCTTAAATACGTTAAATCAACCGTTGATCAAGCGGTTACCCAAGAAGCTGAAGGAGTTGATAATCAATATATTGCTGCTATTAAAGCTCCATTGCAGGCTGACATCGATCAACTTCGCGAACAAATAACAGCAGCCAAGGCAAAAGCCGTTGGATGTGTTGAACTAAAAGACAGATGTGATCAATCTGTAACTGAACAAAACGCGCAGATGGAACCAGTCAAACAGGCAGTTGCCACAACAACGAGAATAATTACTGAAGCTGCAGCTGACCCAATCGGTGCTAACAGAATTAAAGAATATATTAAATCACATGGCGGTTCAGTTGATCTTATGGCTGAAGAAGGTTCATTGTTTTCAAAGAAAGTTGCTCATTCAGATTTAAAATTACAAAATCTTGACGCAGTCGTCGGTGGGATTATACTTCCCCACGATTTATCCGAAACCGATAGACGAGCGCTTTTATTATTGACCGGTTCAGATCAACTTAACGAACGTACTGCTCTATTGCATCTA
>JAHILS010000066.1 GCA_018896835.1 Patescibacteria group bacterium
ATGGATGCAGATGAACGAGAAAGAAAAAACGGATTCGGAAAAAGACATGATAGAACATGTAAAAAAAATTTTGACTTTATTTAATTAAAACCTCCTTCCCTTTCCGGTTATTACTCGCAGTGCCTTGGGAATGATTTTGAAACAAAGATTATTGCTTTGAAATTCATCTCCGTCAGTGCTACAAGTAACAGTTTCGTTAAACGTAATATCTAAATTTTTGGCAGGAACAATTGATGTATTCCATTTTTGTTTTTTAAAAAATCCTTTAGTTGGTGTGCGCACAACACACTCAAGCATTCCATCAATGGGATTAGCCGCTCGAACATCATCCTCCTCGAGCGCCAGATTCCTAACTTCCAATGAACACTTTTTAAATGCCTTTAATTTATATGTGCGGTTAACTAACACTTCGGCCCCTGATGCCTGCGAAACTGAAGCAGTATGCAAAAAACGTCTTCCGTTTACCTCACCAATATCAAGCTCTTCTATAATTCTCGCTGATAAAATATCGCATGCCTCAACTCCCATGGGAATTCCTAGAATGTCCGAGAGCATCATATTTTCCTTTCCAAGTGGAATAATACCAACAACTGCTTTTGTATCAGTGGCCGCATCTATTACTCTGCGCAAAGTAACGTCATTGCCAACCGCGATGATTGTTTTTGCTCCTTTACGAATTTCGTCTTTGATAAGTTCTTTGGGATCGCGAAAAAGCGCTAACCGTGCAATCTTGCCGGCAATCCCCAAGTCAGTTAAACGCGTCTCAATCAGTGCAAGATCACGCTCAAACCTTGGGTCTTGGATGAATTCATCGTAGACGTAGTAATACATGGATTTTTTTGGAAGTAGAATGTAGAAATTAGAAAGTGGTCTCTACTCCTCCCCATTTTCCTCTTTCTCTTTTTTTATCTTCACCTCTCGTCCGTCCATTGTAATCTTTCCATTGACCTGCGCGCCTGAGGAAACAGACAAAACCATGGCAGTGACGTCACCAATCATTCTGGCTGACGATAATAACTCAAGCTTTTCAGCAACCTGAATATTTCCCCGAATCTCACCAGCCACAATTGCCGAGCGAGCTATAACATTAGCACCAATCTTGGCTAGCTCGCCGATCTTTAAATCGCCAGCCGCCTGAATTGTTCCAGCAACTTCCCCCTCAATTACCACATCTCCATCGCTAACAAAGTCTCCCTCCACGCGCACGCCGTGCGCAATAATCGTTTCCGATCCTTGATTCTTGGCCATACTACATTTCTTTAAGAGTATCAATATTTAATATGCTTAATGCATTTTGCATTGTTTTTTCAACGGCGTCCAATAATGCCAAACGTGCCTGCATCCTTTGCTTATTATCATCATCCAAAATTCTTACCTCATGATAATACTCATTGAAAAGCTGTGAGAGCTCAAAACACCATAGTGCAATTGGTGAAGATTGGTAACAAACACCAGCTCGCTCCACAACGTCAGGCAACTGCGAAAGATGTCTGATTATCTTTTTCTCCAGTCCATTGGTTAACTGCGCCACCCCAACCTTAGGCTTAACAGACGTTTTCTTTTTAATGCTTTCAATACGAGCAATGGTGTAAAGCAAATATGGAGCAGTAAAACCATCAAACTTAAGCGCTTCGTCCATGTCAAAAGTAATTATTGACTGCGAATCTTGACGAAGCATCATAAAAGTCATGGAAGCAATGGCCATTTCTTTAGCAACCTTAGCAACCTTCTTTTCTGACCAATCCTCATGACGCTTTTTAGTTTCATTAATTAAATGCTCAACCATAGTGTCGCGTAATTGCTCATAAGTCACAATATTTCCGGCTCGAGACGACATTGTGCCTTCTGGCAAATTTACCATGTCATAAGAAATATGAACCAGTTGCTTGGTAAAACCTAGACGTTTGAGAGTTGCAAATAATTGATCAAAATATAGTGACTGGCGGACGTCCACAATAAAAAGCTGTCGGTCAGCTCCGTAATCCTTATCTTTTTGCAGGGCAAGAGCCAAATCTTTTGTGGCATAAAGCGACGATCCGTCAGACTTCAAAATCAGAAATGCTCCCAGGTCTTCGTCTTGCAAATCAACAATAACAGCTCCTTCACTCTTTTTGGCAATGCCGTCTGTTAGCATTTTTTGCACCAACTCTTTCCCAGGCTTTTCTACTTCGCTTTCAAAATACCAAACCTCGGGGCTAATTTTAAGTTCTTTGAATATTGCCTTGAATTGATCCAAACTCCACTGTCTTGTTTTCTTCCAAAGTGAATACCAGGGTTCCTTATCAAGCTCGAGGTTCTGTTGGATCTGCGCAATCTCTTTTTTAAAATCTTCATTCTCCTCAACAGCTTTGGTTGCTTGCGTGTAGATCTGACCCAACTTTTTTGCCCTGTCATTTTTTTCAAACTTTTCTTTGGTATGAAACTTTTCCATTCCCCAAATAGCCTTGGCAACATGGGCACCAATGTCTCCAATATAAGCAGCCGGGATCACTTCATACCCATTTGCGCGCATTAGGTTAACAATCGACTGACCAAAAATCGCATTTCTAACGTGGCCAACATGAAACTCTTTGTGAGTATTTGGCTGAGCGTATTCAACTAAAATCTTTTTCCCTTTACCAACATTTTGATTTCCATACTCAGTCTTCATTTTTTCTATCTCTTCTAGAACGCTTTGCCCAAAAGCGTCCATGTTTAATGTAAAGTTTACATAAGGCCCCACAGCTTCAATTTTTTCAATAAACTTCGTGGGCCCAATTTTGGCAGCAAGTTCGCTGGCTAACTCAAATGGCTTTTTCTCCATTTTCTTGGCAGCGATAAAAACCGGATAGGCAAAATCACCCAAAGTCAGGTCAGGCGGAGTCTCGATGTCATCAATGCTCAAATCAACCTCAAGGTATTTCTTAAGCGCGTTAACAACTTCCTGTTTTGCTTTTTCTCTTGTATACATACTATTTCACCAACTTAACAAAATGACGCTTTCCTTTTTGCAAAATCCTGCCCTCTGGCGTTCCTTCAACTATCAAATCGATATTCTCAACAACAGCTCCATCAAACTTTACACCCCCCTGCTCAATCATGCGACGAGCATCTGACTTTGATGAAACAAGTTTTGATCTGACAAGTACGTCGATTATTGATTCAGGACTTGATACTTTTATTTCATTCATTTCCTCTGGAGTCTCATGCTTTTGAAAAACTGTTGCAAAATGCTCGCGAGCAACCTGGGCTGATTTTTCATCATGAAAAAGACGTACTACTTCAAAGGCTAAATCAGCTTTAACGTCGCGTGGATTAACGCCCTGTTGCATCTGAATCTTTTTGCCAGCAATTTCTGAGGTGGAAACGTCTGTGGCAAGTTCAAAGTATGGAATAATCACACTGTCATCCATAGCCATAATTTTGCCATACATTTCTTCAGGAGCATCATTAAGTGCTACAAATCCACCTTCACTCTTGCTCATCTTTTTTCCTTCATCATTAGTAATGAGCTGAAGGGTTATGACCATTTTCTCTTTGCCTTTAACAGCTTTCATTAAAGTACGACCCGCAAGCATATTAAAAGTCTGGTCAGATCCGCCAACTTCCAGGTCAACATCCATAGCCACAGAATCATAACCCTGCATTAGTGGGTAGAAAAACTCATGCAAATAAATCGGCTTACCTTCTTTTAGTCGGCGATCAAACATATCCCGCTCAAGCATTTGCTGAACAGTAAAGTTGCTCGCTAAGTCCACAATCTCCTCAAACGTGAGTTTTCCCAACCACTTGTGGTTAAACATGATCTTGGCTGGATTCTTTCCAGTAAACGACAAAATCTTAGACGCTTGTTTTTTATAAGTAGCCGCGTTTTCCAAAACTTGCTTGCGAGTTAATTTTTGGCGCACGGCTGACTTGTCAGTTGGATCACCAATCATGCCAGTAAAAGATCCAATAAGCATGATGACTTCATGACCCAGGTCTTGAAATTGCTTGAGCTTTCTTAACTGCAATGCATGACCAATATGCAAGTCCTTGCCAGTTGGATCAATGCCGACATATAACCTGAGTTTCTTGCCCTCTTTAAGTCTAGCTTCGAGCATTTCTGGCTTTGGATAAATCTGCTCAACCCCGCGAGTAAGTATTTCTTGAATTTTATTTTGGTCAGTTGAAATTGGCATATTTAGATATTAGTTGCGACCCCCTCCAACTCCCCCTTGGCAGGGGGAGAGGTCAAGTCGCGTCCCCTCCTTTCAAAGGAGGGGTGAGGGGTGGTCAGTTAGAAAGATTTTCCATCTCACGCTTAAGCGCAATGTGCTTTTCTTGCGCTTCTTTGAGCCGGCCCTGCTCTGCTTGTACAACTTCTGCTGGCGCATTATTAACAAATTCTTTGTTCTCAAGTTTTAATACTAAGCGCTTAATATAAGACTCGACCACTTCAAGCTCGGTCCCTATGCGCATTCGCTCTTTATCAAAATCTATCAAGTCACCAACTGGAACATACAACTGAACTTGACCAGCCATGAGCGAAAGCGCTCCCTCTGGCTTGTCCGCGCTATTAGTCCAGGTAATAACCCCGGTCTTTGCCATCTGGGCAATTACATCTTGATACTCTTCTAAACCTGGTGCACCCACAATTGTCACATCGATTGGATTACCATAAGCAATCTTATACTCAGCTCGAACATTGCGCAGTGCTATGACAATCTCGCGCAATTGTTCAAATTGAGCAACAGGATTAGAAGATCCCTCGGATGCCTCAGGATGACA